>JAITXQ010000090.1 GCA_031284675.1 Rickettsiales bacterium
TTATTTTACTCAAAAAACGTCTTAACTTTCTCTCTACTTTTTCTGGGTAAGGTCATCCGACCAGGACGATTGTATAGCCGCAATAAAGTGGATAAGCCTAAACGTCATCACGTTTTTAGGAGAGTTTGCTAATGGAGGCTCTTAAGTTGACGCCATTGCGTGAACGGTTACAGATTTTTTAAAAAGAATAGAAAGATGGTTAAATATATTAATACGCTTTTTCTAGTGCTCTGCTTTTCTTTTTAAAGGTATTGATCTTCTTTCTACCGTATTTAGTTTTTAATGCACTTGGCCTTTGAAAGACTTTTTTACTGTTACGTTTTTTAAATTGCACATTACAGTCAAAATTTAGCTCTCCTTCTTTGTCTGCCAGTGTAGGCAGTCTTCTCTTATCTTGAGGTGTAACAAAAGATAGTGCGTACCCTTCAGCTCCAGCGCGTGCAGTTCTACCTATACGGTGAATATAGTCAGCTTGCGATTGTGGTGCATCATAATTGATAACATGTTGAATGCGGGGAATATCGAGGCCACGAGAAGCAACATCTGTTGCAACCATGATTTGATTACGGCCATGACGAAAAGAATTAATGACCCTTTCGCGCTTGTGCTGCCTTAAATCACCATGAATTGCTAAAGCACTATAGTCATCTTTGTGCAATTTGTTAGCTAGCTGATCCGCTCCTTGCTTTGTTTTGACAAAAATAATGATTGATCCTTCGCGCTGACATAATTGTGTAACAAGTTTCCCATATTTTTCTGATTCTGATGCATAAACAATTTCTTGCTTAATTTTTGTAGAAGTTGTAGCTTCATAATCAACAGAAATACGTTCTGGTTGGTTAAGGTACTGCTCAGCAAGTTTAACTATATCACTAGGAAGAGTTGCAGAAAACATAAGAGTTTGCCGTATTTTTGGCAGATATTTCATGATCCCTTCAATTTGAATTCCAAAGCCCATATCAAACATACGATCCGTTTCATCAAGTACAAGAATGCCGACATTGCGGGTAATCAAAGTTTTACGCTCAATATGGTCTATAATACGACCAGGAGTACCTATTACAATTTGTGGCTTTTTCTGAAGCTGATTTAGCTGCCTAAAAATAGGCTCACCACCAATCAACAAAGCGACCCTTAGTGCAGAATTTTGAGATAAGAGTTTTCTTATTTCATTTGTTACTTGATGCGCAAGCTCTCTGGTTGGTACGATGACTAAAGCTGAACCAGCGTTGGGCTCATTCAGCAACTTAGTAATCAACGGAATAGCAAACGCCAAAGTTTTTCCAGTTCCCGTTTGAGCAGATCCGAGAATATCTTTACCTTGTAGAGCTAAAGGAATCGCCTGTGTTTGAATTGGAGTTGGGACAGAGAGATTATTTTTATCTAGAGCTTGCCTAAGCGAAACTGGAAGGCCCATCTCATGAAAATTATTCACAATACGTTAATTCTATTAAAAAGTTTCATAATAGATTAATCCTCTAATCTTAAATTTATTGCAGATTTTTTATCTTCTCCGTTTCTACCACGCTCTTCTTTAAGCTCATAACTCACCCTTTCTCCTTTTATTCCCTTCTCTTTATTCTCTCCTTTAAGTGTCTCATGTCTTATTCCTGAACGTTCCAGTGTGCTAATATGTACAAAAACGTCACCCCCTTTACCTTCTGGTTTGATGAAACCATAGCCTTTTTCGGCATTAAACCATTTTACATTACCAAATTCCATTTAAATAACTCCTAAACTATTAACTAATATTACTAATGTGATGAAAAACTTTGAAATTACGATTGAGAATGCCTTAAGCTTAGTTATTGAAACTAAACTTCTATACTCCATAGTCTATTCTTAACATTACATGATTATAATACACAATTATTGTACTTGATGCAACTAAATTTTTTAATCACTAAGTGAGCCTGCAACTGTCATTTCGCTAACTTTAATCGTTGGTGAATTAAATTGCCCACAGAAAGTTAGGTCATTTGCAACGACTAAATTGCTAAACATACCCTTTAAATTGCTAGCAATGGTAATCTCGTGTATTGGGTATGTTATTTTTCCATTTTCTATGAAAAATCCGGATGCACCTTGACTGTAATCACCATTGATTAAATTGACACCAAAACCAAATAAATCAGTTATATATACTCCCTCTTTCACTTCCTGAATTAATTCTTCAAATGATACATTACCATTTTCAATGTAGAGGTTGCTAGCTGCAGGAATAATTGCAGCATTACTTGCACGAGTTGCGTTTCCAGTTGTTTCTAAGTTTAATTTTTTAGCCGAATATAAGTCTAAAATCCAATTTTGTAGTATTCCGTTTTTTACAAATATATTTTTCTTGCTAATTATCCCTTCTCCATCAAATGGTCTTGATGCTATGCCCCTTGGCAACAATGGATCATCGATAATGTTAATTCTATCGTTGAAAATCTGAGCGCTTAAACTACCCTTCAAGAAAGAGCTATTGCTTGCAATACTGTTGCCATTTATAGCAGAAGCGAAGCTTTTTACTAGCTCTTTTGTTGCTCTTTTTTCAAAAATAACCGGAAATTTACCAGTTTTAATTGTACGTGAGCTCAATTGATCAATTGCTCTTTTTGCTGCTTCTTTCCCCATTAACTCTGGCGATTTTAAATCGCTAAAATTACATGCTATATCATAATCATAGCCAACCTTCATTTCACTTTCTTTTCCAGCAACAACAGAGACCTGATTAGCAAAGGTTGATTTACTAAATGAGCCAATAAAACCAAAAACAGTAGATAATACTGTATTTACTAAAGTGTATGAAGAAGAGGCTCCTTCAGAATTAGTGATATTTTTATGTGCAAGAGCTGAATTTTCCGCAGCTTCAGCAATTTCTTTTAGGTTATTAACGGTTACGATATTATTATCTGAGATATTTAAATCTTTGGAAGAGATATAATTACCACCATCTGCAGCAAAATTAATGTAAGGATCTTCTGGTGCATTCTTTGCCATTTCTACCACTTGGCTTACCGTATCACTAAGATTATTTAAATCGTTTGTAGAAATATACGCGGCTTTGTTTTTACCTGCTATAGCTCTTATTCCTACAGTGCAATTCTTAGATTGTGATATTTGCTCAATCTTTGATAGACGCTGAGAAACTGAAGTTTTATTAGTCTCATATATCGTAACTTCTGCGTCTTGATTTTGCTTTTTTATTAATTTAGTGATATCTGCTGCAATATTTAATATATTCATTTTTTATTCCTTAGGTTTCTATAAAGATTCTGCACCACCTATAACTTCAATCAAATCAGTTGTAATTGCTGCTTGACGAGAACGATTATAAAGCAGTGCTAGTTTATTTAGCATTTCTTTAGTGTTTCTGTTTGCTGATTCCATAGCAACCATTCTAGCACTATTCTCGCTTGTTGCACTTTCAAGTGAAGCGGAGTAAAGAGCAACTGCGATGTAATCTTGAATCAAAGATTTTAAAATAAATTCAATATTTTGTGGTTCATATTCATAGCTGTAATCTGTTGTTGAACCAGCTAGAGAGTTGTCAATCAAGGATGAGTCTTTACTCCATGGTTTTATTGTTTCCAACATTGGTTTTTGCGTGAAGGTATTATAAAATTTGCTATAAAAAACTTTAACCTTATTGTATTTACTTAGATCTATACCATCAACCAAAGCTTCTACGTGCTTTAGCGTGATTCCCTTATTATTTTCAATTTTCAAGATGCTTTTAGAGTTAAATTTATTTTTGCCTATATCAAAAGCTTTTTTACCAAGAAATACAACATCTACTTTTTTGCCATTTGCGATTAATTTATTTACATACTCTTGACTAAATTTGATAATAGAAGAGTTGAAATTGCCGCACAAGCCACGATCAGACGCGACAATGAATACTAAGTAAGAATCGTCGTTACCAACTTGTAAAATTTTTGTCAGTAATTTTTGATCAACTGATAACGTTAATGAAGAAATAATACTATGCAGCTTAGATATATATAATTTTGAATTTGATAATTTTTTCTGACTTTGTAATAACTTCGCTGCAGAAACCATTTGCATTATTTTCGTGGTTTTCTGTACAGACCTAATATTCTTAATTCTTAAGGATAATTCCTTTAAGCTCTTCATTTTATATACAACCCTAGTTTATTAAAAATATATAATTGTTCGTGTCTAAAGGCAAGTTTTTTCGATATAAGACTAGACTTCTTGCATAACAAACTTTTAGCAGCGTGTTGATGAAACGAAGAAATCACTTGACAAACTTTGCCAGCCCCCTTATCATAGCACTGAAGCTATTTCATTTAACTTCGCAATCTGTGCAGATTAAAACGACAAGAAAACTTATATTTGGCGTACTATGCTTAATTTTTTGCACTATGTGCACCTCATATCTTTATAAAATTTCTAGGTTTTTACCTATATAAGCTGAAACGCGCTTATAAAGCGTTCAAGACATCACCCAACGTCAAATTTTAAAATAGAGAGTGAATAACTAGCTACCACGGGTTTTCTTTGCCTTTTTTTAGGTTATGCAAGAAGTCTAATTACTCCTTGTCATTTGTAGCGTACTGAATTAATATTTACGTGTTAATCCAGAAAATAGTGATGAATAATATTGTAATTGTTGGTTTGCAATGGGGTGATGAAGGCAAGGGTAAAATAGTAGATTATCTTTCTGAGAACGCAGACGTAGTTGTGAGATTTCAGGGGGGAAATAATGCAGGGCACACTATAGTAGTAGATGATGAGGTTTATAAATTAAACTTATTGCCCTCTGCTGTTTTGAGGCCTAATAAAATATCCATTATAGGAAATGGTGTTGTTCTTGACTCACATGCTCTAATTTCCGAAATGGAATCGCTAAAAATTAAAGGGATAGATATAAGTCCTAGCAATTTGATGATATCCGAAAGTTGTTCGCTAATACTAAGCGTGCATAAAGATAAGGAAAAATTATTCGAAGATTTAAATGAAAATCACAAAATTGGCACAACAAACAAAGGAATAGGACCATGTTATGAAGACAAAATTGGAAGGAGAGCTATACGTCTTTGTGACTTAGAAAATGTAAATGAATTAAGCAAAAGAGTGGATACTCTTCTGAATTATCACAATGCTATTAGGAAAGGCCTTAACTACCAGGTAATTAAAAAAGAAGAAATATTAAAAGAAATTCAAGAGATTTCAGAAAAAATTCTTCCATATAAAAAACCTGTATGGAAAATATTAAATGACCTTGTGAAAGAAGATAAGAAAATAATATTTGAAGGTGCCCAAGGCACATTTTTAGATATCGACCATGGAACGTACCCTTTCGTTACTTCAAGTAATACCGTAGCATCGCAAGCAATAACAGGCTCAGGGTTATCTTCCAATGCTCATATTATTGGTGTGGCAAAAGCTTATACAACGAGAGTAGGCAATGGTCCATTCCCTACTGAGCAAAAGAATGAAGTGGGAGATAGCTTATTTACTATAGGTAAGGAGCTTGGAACGGTAAGCAATAGAAGAAGGCGCTGTGGATGGTTTGATGCAGTTTTAGTGCGTCAGGCCGTACAACTCTCTGGAGTTTCAAGTATTGTATTAACTAAATTAGATATCCTTGATTCTTTTGACACAATTAAAATATGCACTGGTTATAAGTATAGCGGAAAAATGTACGATTATTTACCCGCATCACATTCAATACAAGAAGAATTAGAGCCAATATATGAAGAATTCCCTGGCTGGAAAGAAAGTACTCAAGGTAAAAGGTCAACTGAGAAGTTACCTGCTAATTTGATGAAGTATATAAGAAGAGTAGAGGGATTAATAGGTGTACCAGTTCATCTAATCTCAACTAGTCCAAAGAGAGAGGATGTTATTGAGCTTAAAGGTTTTTGAAAACGTTTTTGTATCTTATTAACTTTGATTCAATAAAAAACACTTGCATAACTTTTAATATAAGTTTATTACGTAAAACAGTATTGTATTATCAATGTATAGTGAAGGTAAATTCAATGTGTAACGAAAAGCAAAAAAGTTAAGCTCAAGTCTAACGCTTGCAGTTATTTTCAACACGATTAAGTTTGATCATAAAAGTTGGCGTAAAACGGGGTTATTAACTTTAACAACTTAATTATTTTTAAAAGAATATATTAACTAAGAATATAGTGAAGGGGTATATTATGTTCAGTAAGGTGAATGGAAACAACGCAACAGAAACGGGAAAAATGAGTAATCAGCCTAGAAAGGATTCTGGTATTGAATCAGTTGCACTAAATGCAGCACAAGATGTCTCGCGTGCAATATTTTACTTGTCGCTATTGCATGGAAGGATATCAGAGCCACTACAGGATAACGATTGTGTTAATTTTATAAAAAGGATAATTGATCTTCGTTTACTACCTTCACTTACATCTCTTATATCTCTCAAGGACGATATCGCCAGAATAGGTGAAGAAAATCCTACCGCTAAGAACCTTACTATAATGAGATTTCTTTGTTCAATTGCAGAAAATCATGGATTATATCAAAAATTAAAAGATTTAAATGATCTTTCCAAAAATTGTGACGGCACACCTAGCTTTGCCAATGATGGAAGGTTTCGTTTTCAATTAGGGAAGATAGTAACAGATTTTAAGTTACTAAATCTAAGGGGTAAAGTACAATTCTTAGAACTTTTAAAAGAAAAAAGAGATTTCACGGGTATATGTGAAACTTATGGTAATTGGTATGTTTGACCTTACCCAGAAAAAGTAGAGAGAAAGTTAAGACGTTTTTGTCAAGGAAATGATGCATCAAAAAGTTCAGGAATGCAATAGTTAATAGTAGAATGTTTACGTTGTTTGTTATAAAAAATTTCTACGTATTCAAATATG
>JAITXQ010000091.1 GCA_031284675.1 Rickettsiales bacterium
TTATTTTACTCAAAAAACGTCTTAACTTTCTCTCTACTTTTTCTGGGTAAGGTCAAATAGCTCTTTATATCCTTTTACTACCACTTTCAACACTTATGCATCCCAGTGCCTAGACACTGGGATCTAGGAATTTTACTAAGTTAGTGAGTGTAAAAGTAGTCAACCTTACGTTAAAACACAACGTTCTTGATGAGATTGCATAAAAACTGGATTCCTTACATCATAGAGGCACTGGAATGATACTATTATAGAGTGAAATGAGATCCCAGTGTTACGCACTGGGATGATACCATTTGTTGTGTGGATTATCTTAACAAAAACAAATGTTCGTACAGTTATGTGTCAGCCACTTGAATGACACCACTTTTGCTTAAAAATTGCAACGTTTGTACATGGTATGACGTTAGCTATACATTCTTGTGCCATACCTTTCTTCTTTCTCCTGAAACTAAAATCTATATACTTAACTTTAGAAACTTCAAAATACGATGCGATCTAATATTAGGCAGTTATTTTACTACATAAAACCTAATCTACATTATTTCATCATAGCTTTTATTGCAGTTTTATTTTCAGCTTTAACGATCCTCCTTTTTGGCAGAGGCTTAAGCAACATAATTGATTCTGGCACAGATCGCCATTTTACTACCAAACTATTAGTTGCAATACTTATAGTTTTAGCCATTTCTCTTACTGCATTTACTCGGTTATATTTTATTGGAATTGGCAGCGAGAAAGTTATAGCGAGAATCAGGTATGATTTATATAGCAGTATCACTAACTTGCAACCAAGTTTCTTTGAGGATACAGGTGTACAAGATATTATCTCAGCATTAGTTACTGACACCTCTGTGCTGCAATCAATAATAAATAGCAGCTTACTAACCATATTACGAAATTTTGTAATATTGATTGGTAGTGTTGCCATGTTATTATATACAAATATACACCTAACTGCATATGCAGCCGCAATAATACCTATACTATTAATTATCATGACTTCACTTGGGAAAAAAGTGCGTAGCTATGCACGCTTTGCTCAGGATAAATTAAGTGAGCTTGCATCACTTAGTGAGGAAAATTTTCGATCTATAGTAACTATCAAATCGTTTGTATTGGAAGAAAATGAAAAAATCCGTTTTAAAGAATATTTAAACTCAGTATCGAAATCATACGTAAAATTGGTATTCTTACGTGCTATTTTGGTAACTCTGGTTATCACGTGTGTGATAGGTTCACTAGTTGTTTTGCTCTTCTTCGGTATTAAAGAAGTCTTAAGCAATAATATAACTATTGGAGAACTATCTTCATTTGTGTTTTATTCAGCGCTTGCAGCAGGAGCTGTCAATAATTTGAGCGATAATATCAGTGATTTACAACGAGGTCTTGGAATAGTAGAGCGTTTATTTGAATTCAAAAATATGAAAAGCTCTATAGCAGATGCCGATGATCCTATAAAAATTCATAATGTTCAAAAAGGAATTTCGTTTAACGGCGTAACATTTTTTTATGCTGATAAGCTAGCATTAGATAATGTATCATTCTCTATAGAGGCAGGTCAAGCAGTATCAATTGTTGGACCATCTGGCAGTGGTAAGAGCACAATTTTAAAACTTCTGCTTAGGTTTCATGATCCAAGCAAAGGCAGCATTACTATCGATGGGCATAACATTAAGTCAATTGCGCTAAATAACCTCAGATCATTGTTTGGGTTAGTGCCACAAGATCACATGATATTTTCTTGCTCAATAATGGAAAATATACTATACGGCAAACCGGGCACTGAGTATGAAGAAGTGAGGCAAGCAGCTATCAGTGCTTATGCGATGGAATTTATTGATAAGCTACCTGATAAATTTGATACATTTGTAGGAAAAAGAGGATTAAAACTTTCTGAAGGAGAAAAACAACGTATTATAATAGCAAGAGCAATACTCAAAAATCCTCAGATTTTAATACTGGATGAAGCAACCTCTGCACTTGATTATAAAAGTGAGAACCTCGTGCAAAAAGCATTGAGCAAATTAATGCAAAACAGAACAACGATCATGATTACGCACAGGCTATCAACCGCGCTAAAAACCGACAAAATTATAGTGATTAACCATGGAAAAGTAGAAGAGGTAGGAACTCATGATTCTCTAATAAGTAAAGATGGGCTGTATGCAAAATTAGCGAAGATATAGTAGACGACATTAAAATTTTCTTATGGTGAGAAATATTTAAGAGAAGTCCAACTGAGGAAAACCCTGGTGTGCTTGACCATTAAATATAATGCTTTGAAATGTTATATAAATTAAAAGAGGAGGAAGTGTTACATTTCGTGAGCAATAGCTAACATGAGATAAGTCTTTAATTAGCCATACTTGTTTGCTATATTGTTAAAGGTTTTCATAATTTTTAGTTGATGAACATTTTTAAGCAAGTCTCCGCTCTAATCTTAAGTAAATTAAACGAGTTGAAGCAAAGGGGTGTTATAAATACAAGTGCAGTAAACTTTATCGTAGAGCCTCCAAGTAATAGAGTACATGGAGATATCTATACAAATATTGCTATGGTGCTTGCAAAGCATGAAAAGAGGAGCCCCACAGAAGTTGCAGAGGTTTTAGCCAGAGAATTTGAACTTTTTGATGAAGTTGCAAAAGTGGAAATAGCGGGCCCTGGTTTTATCAATATGCACTTAAAAATAGAAGTATGGCATGGAATTTTAAAACAAATAAATGAGCTAAAAACAGAATTTGGCACCCTAAATATAGGGAACAATCAGGCTGTCAATGTTGAATTTATATCTGCAAATCCAACTGGTCCACTGCATATTGGTCATGCAAGAGGGGCAGTATTTGGTGATGTCTTAGCAAATTTACTGAAAAAAGTTGGTTATAAAGTTACTAAGGAATGCTATATTAATGATGCTGGAGCGCAGGTAGATACGCTAATTCGGTCAGTATATTTACGATATAAAGAGGCTCTGGGAGAAAAAATCAGTATAGAAAAAGGCTTATATCCTGGTGAATATTTAAAACCAATAGGGGAGGGGCTGGCTAAAAAATATGGTAAGGAACTTTTAAATAATCAAGATAATCAAGTGATTAGATACTATACTTTAAGCTCTATCTTAGCATTGATAAAGGAAGACATGAACTTGCTTGGAGTAAGCCATGATGTTTTTACTTCAGAATATGAGCTACAAAAAAGTGGCAAAATCGAAGAAAGTATAAAGATGTTGTCCGGTAAGGGTCTAGTGTATGAAGGATATCTGGAAAAACCAAAAGGCAAAGAAAGCGAAAATTGGACTCCCAGAAAAGAGGTGTTATTTCGCTCTACAGAGTTTGGCGATGATGTTGACCGTGCACTGAAAAAAGAGGACGGTAGCTGGACTTATTTTGCATCTGACATTGCTTACCATTTTGATAAGATATCACGTGGTTTTAACAACATGATAGTAGAGCTTGGTAGTGACCACGGTGGTTACATCAAAAGGTTAAAAGCAGTTGTTTCTGCACTGAGTGATGATAAAGCGAAAATAGAGGTAAAACTGCATAATATTGTGAATTTCTTCGAGAATGGCAAACCTGTTAAGATGTCCAAAAGATCAGGGAATTTTTTAACAGCAAGAGATGTGGTAGAGGAGGTGGGCAAGGACATCACTCGTTTTATAATGCTAACACGTAAGAACGATATGATCTTAGACTTTGATTTTGCTAAAGTCAAAGAGCAATCAAAAGACAACCCTATTTTTTATGTGCAATATGCGCACGCCCGTGCTCATTCATTAATGCGCAATGCTCCAAAAGAGCTTCCAAAAGCAGATCCTTCACTTTTAAAGACTGATGGAGAGCTATTCCTAATAAAAACCTTAGCAAAGTGGCCAGATGTGGTAGAAACAGCGGCAAGGCTTTATGAGCCACATAGAATAACCTTTTATTTACTTGAAGTTGCAGAAGTGTTTCACGTTTTATGGGGATATGGCAAAAGTGACTTAAACATGCGGTTCATACTGGAAGATAACTTAGACCTCACCGCTGCAAGAATGTTCCTCGTGCAAGCTCTAGCGCACGTCATTGCTTCTGCGCTTTTTATCTTTAATATCATACCTCTGGAGGAGATGAGGTAAGTAAAAAAACATAAAGAGAAACTCTAAACCTATCAAGTTACAACCGCATAACGTTTCTCTTTTCTGCCGTTGATGACTATTTCACCTATTGTAACTACCGCTAAAATAAAGCAATAATATACTTTTGTTAATAAAGAAACAGGCGATACAGAAGCTATGCTTCCTGCTAACAATAGTTGAGAACCGTGAGGTATGATGCCTTTTATAATACAAGCAAAGATACTTAATAAGTATGCACTACGGTATGGTACAATATTGTGTTTTTGTGCAAGCCTTTTTGCAATATCACCACTTAGTAAAATAGCAATAGTATTACTAGCAACTAAAACAGTAAACATAGATACTATTCCTGCTATCACAAATTCAGCTTGAGTTTTTGTTATATTACTTTTATCGATGAGTTTACGTAACTCCTTTTGACCTTGTTTATACATTATATGGCTTAACCCACCAATAAATATAACAAATATCATTATTTCGTTTACTTTGTTAAAGCCTTTATATATGTCATTGGAGTATTGAACGATGGGATAGCTAAAGAAAGTTATTCCTAACATACCAGCAATAATGATGTTAACTACTAGTACCACTAGAGCGCTTACTTCAAATAAACCCATGATTATCAAAGAAATATAAGGAATAATTTTTATTATGGAATAATAATCTAAACTTGATATATGAACAACTTCTGTACTATTTGAAATGACTGCTAGATAGATAAGTGTTATAGCACCTGCAATAAATGCAACCTTAGAGTTCATTTTTAGTTTATCTTTTGCTGAAGACCCTTGTGAAGAAATAGCTGCAATAGTGGTGTCAGATATCATTGAGAGGTTGTCGCCAAACATGGCACCGCCCACCACAGTTGCAGTTCCTATTTCAAGACCAAATGCTCCATGTTTTGCTAGATTAACAGCTATAGGTACTACTAACGCAACAACTCCCATAGATGTACCGATTGCAGTTGAAATAAAAGCAGAAGCCAAAAATATGCCAGGTAGTAGTAATCGTGCTGGGAGAAAACTAAGAATTAGGTCAGTAATCACATCTATGCTACCAATTGATTGAGTAACAACAGAAAATGCTCCAGAAAATAGAAAAATCAAACACATAGTAAGGGTGTTTTTGTTACCCATACCCTCGATAATAGTATCGATGTTATGCTGAATTTTATTTGTATTGCGCGCAATAGCAAAAAATAGCGCTGGTAATAAGCAGATTACTGGTGAAGTTTGATAAAGTGGATTGTCAACTCCGATAAAGGAAAAATAAGCGCCACTTCCAAGGTACAAAATTAAAAAAATAATCAGAGGAACAAAAGAAATCATCCATTTTACCATACCTCAAATGCTCCAGAAGTATAACTAATTAAGTTATTTTAAGCAAGCACTTGTTTTTCGCTAGTTCTACGGAAAGTTAACAGCAGAGTTTTAAACTCTAACATCACACCTCTTAAAGAGATGAGTTAACTTTTTTGTCGTAATATATGATAATTAAAATATTATTAAAATTAGGGGTAAAGTTATGACAATGGAATATAAGCAGTGGAAAGAAATATTAAGTGCAGTCAGTAAAGAAACAGATTTAAGTAGAGATAACGTAATTGAAAAAATAAAAGAGAAATTAAAAGCAGAAAATGGAGAAGATGAGTATAAAAAGTGGGAAGAAGCTGGTTTTGATGTAAATCACCTGTTTGAAGGTAAAGATGATAAACTTACATTATTACATTTAGCTGCTTCACGTGGCTATGCAAAAATAGTAAACCTTCTAATAGAAAATGATGCAAGTGTTGATGTAGCAGCGAACAGATAAAACCTGTCAAACCAGGAGAAAAACTCCATTGTTTAATCATTTTTGAGTATAACTTTGTGAGGAAGCACCTCTGCAGTTATAACCATAAGTGTTGAAAGTGGTAGTAAAAGGATATAAAGAGCTATTATTACAGAAAAATGGAGGTAATAATGGATCAAATAGAAGGAATACTAAAATTAATTAAAGATGATGATCTGGA
>JAITXQ010000093.1 GCA_031284675.1 Rickettsiales bacterium
GACTCAGATGGCAAAACATCTGGTTTAATAAGTTTTAGAATCCTTTCAGTTTCTTTCTGGAGGAATTCCTCTCCTTTTAAACAATATGACCGAAGACTTTCAGGTCGCACCATTTCGACCACAAACCTGTTACCAACAGAATCCTTGCAGAAAACATCAACTATACTTTGTCTATCAGAGGCAATTTCAGGGTCCATAATGGTGCCAAGGAATTCTATTTCTTGTATCGTATTAACTTCAGTACACCCTAAAATATCGTTTAAAAAATGGATAAGAATATTCTTATTTTTTTCATTGCCAAAGATTTTTTTAAAAGTTAGGTCGAGCTTTGGATCGAGAAATTTAGAAAAAGCCATAGTGCTTGAAAAACATTAATAATTATACACTATTGTTAGCAATTTTTCAACTATATTTTTAACTCACAATTTTGAGCTTAACTTGGCGCTTATGGGTAGCAGACATGGTTCCTTCTCATAATAGTTCAAGGGTAAAATTTCAAGAAACCGGCTTGATGTCTTGCAGGTTTTCTGCTAACACACTTTCATACTGCTCAGCTTCCAGATCAAGACCAAGAGCTGAATGAGCTGCTATTAAATAGTTAACAGATTTAGGAAAATAGCTAGAATTTTTATACTTTGCTATATTTTGAAAACGCTTAATTGCTGCTAAATATTCACCACGCTTCAGATAGAACTTACCGATAGAATACTCTTTCGTTGATATATGTTCTGTGATTAGTTTTGCTTTTTCCTTCATTTCGTCTATATATTCGCTGTCTGGAAAAAGATTAATGTACTCTGTAGCCAGTTCTAGGGTCTTATATGCAGTTTGCTGTCCAAGTTGCACTTTATTAATTTGCATGTAATAAGATAATACCCTTAAGTAATACACATATGGTAAATCTTCACTATTTGAATAAACGTATATGTAATCGTCCATACTACTTGCAGCGCTGCCATAGTCACCCATATTATAACTGGAAATACCAGATAACAACTTTGCTTTCATTGCCCAATAAGAAAAAGGATACAAATCTTCTATTTTTTGAAACGCTCTGATAGCTTGTTTATATTTTTTCTGGTCGAAAAGTTTAACTGCTTCCTCATATAATTCAGTTTCAGTTTTTTCAAAATGAGTATCAGTATTTGCATACGATTGCGTAAATGAGCAAACTAGGAAAACAAAGCACGTGATTACAATCTTATACATAAGATTTTTTTCGATAAAAATAAAGTATAGACTAAATATTATCTAAATAAACAAATTTCTAAGATTTTTAAAATTACTAGGCAATACCATGCCCTTCTTTTAAGCTATCACCACCTTCCAAACCGCAGCTAATGTTACTACCTGGTAACACCCTTTCCACTCACTTTTAGATCTGTTAGCTTCTTGCTGTAAGAATGTATAGTTAATACCTGTACAACCATAAAAAGCGCAATACCTATCAAGCCTAAAGTAGGTCCAATAGCAGGATTTAAGGATGATGCTAATGCCATTAACATTATCCTTCTGATTAAAAATATAGAAGAACCAGCAAGCGCCAATCCGGCTACAGACATATTGCTAGTTTTCTTGCTAGTTTTCTCATCAAGATTAGGTTTTTCTATTTCCTTTTTCTTATTTTTTTCATGCTCACCAATATAAGAAGCAAGAGTTGCAAGAAAAGCAATTGCATTGGCAAGAAATAAAATTGCATCCTCTGTCGCTTCAAGTGAAGATGTTTCCCCTATTATTACGCCTATAATAACCAATGTAGTTGTTATAACTTCAATATAGATCAAACATTGATCTATATCAGGAACATTGTGCTCTTTTTTCTCTACTTCTTCTCTATTCTCAATATTCTCCAATTCTTGCTCTTTTTGTTTTATTTTCCTATTATTGTAAATGAAATATAGCGTACAAATAAGAGATAAGACTGTAAAAGGTAATATAGTGTGGCTTAGCGCACCGCTTATAACGCCAAGCAATACCTGACTGCTACATATTGCTTCTAGTTCAATAGCCATGAATAATGTAAATGGAACCATAGTAACCAATGATGCACATTGTCTATATAGTTCTCTTTTTTTGAGCATTAATAACTCTTGTTCAAGCTTCTTCTTTTTTTCTGCTTCTTCTTCCTTTAGTGTTAATAACTCTTGTTCGAGTTCTTTCCTTTTTTTTGTTTCTTCTTTTAGTGTTAATGACTCTTGTTCAGACCTTTCTTTTTTGACTTCCTTATCAACTGTCGGCCAAAAATCCCCAAAAAAATCTTCAGGAGAAAACGTAGTCTTAAAGTTATCAGTCATACAAATCCAATTAACTTATGAACTAATATATTATACATGATTTTAATTACTCAGTCAATATTACTAAGATATTAACTACTCTTGTACATTAACTACTTCTTAAGAAATTTAGTCAATTTGCTTGATGCCAGCTAAGATATAATTATAGCCTGACCACATAGTTATAACAGCTGCAATCCATAAACAAATCATGCCTATATATTGCATTGTTTCATAATTACTCATTATTAGTGCTACTACAGCAACCATCTGTAGAAATGTTTTGACTTTTCCAGCTTTGCTTACGGGTAGGCTAACGTTTGTAGCTATAAGGAACTCCCGTAAACCCGAAACTAATATCTCCCGACAGACAATGATAATCGATGGTACTATTGTATAGTCATTTATCTTTTGTTTATAAATTAACATAATTATTGTTGAAACCACGATTAATTTATCAGCAATTGGGTCAAATAGCCTGCCAAATTTTGATTGGACCTTCCATATACGTGCTAGGTAGCCATCAAAAAAATCCGTGATGCATGCAAATATAAAGATTGATATTGTTATCAGGTTTGCATATCTACTTTCTATATAAAAACTTAATATTATTGCTGGTATTGCAAGTGCACGAGAAATTGTAAGCAAATTAGGCAAGTTTTTCTTAAGCATGTAATGTAATTTTAACCCAGCATGGTAAACTTATACAGAAGTATAGCAGAATTCACAAGCTAATAGTTTGAATTGAATATTTATAAAAACTCCGTATACTTAAAAAATACGAGCTCAAAATATAAGGATGTAATGATGAGTGATGATTTAGATAGTAGCACGAAACAAGAAGCACTTAAGTATCATAGTAGAGGTGGTAATCCTGGTAAAATATCTATTTTGCCAACAAAACCTTTATCTACCCAGTATGATTTGTCACTTGCTTATTCCCCTGGCGTTGCAGCTCCGTGCCTTGAAATAGCTAAAAATCCTGAGGTTATTTATGATTATACGGCAAAAAGCAACTGTGTTGCTGTCATTTCAAATGGTACTGCAGTGCTTGGACTTGGTAACATCGGTTCTCTTGCTTCAAAACCTGTTATGGAAGGCAAAGCTGTTTTATTTAAGCGTTTTGCTGATATTGATGCAGTTGATATAGAAGTTGATACAGAAAATATAGAGGATTTCATCAATGCAGTAAGATACCTTGGGCCAAGTTGGGGAGGAATAAATTTAGAGGATATAAGATCTCCCGATTGTTTTATAATAGAGAAACATCTGAATGAACTGATGGACATTCCAGTGTTCCATGACGATCAGCATGGAACTGCAGTGGTTGTTGCAGCCGGTATAGAAAACGCTCTTGATATCGCTGGAAAGAAACTAGAGGGCGTTAAAATCACTATGAATGGCGCTGGAGCAGCCGGTATTGCGTGTTTAGAAATACTCAAGTCTATGGGCGCTAAAAATATAGTGCTGTGTGATAAGCAAGGAGTAATATACAAAAGTAGAAAAGAGGACATGAATG
Source organism: Rickettsiales bacterium (assembly GCA_031284675.1). Classification (GTDB taxonomy): domain Bacteria; phylum Pseudomonadota; class Alphaproteobacteria; order Rickettsiales; family Anaplasmataceae; genus Wolbachia. Next base: position 3,793 of record JAITXQ010000093.1, read on the forward strand.
AGTGGAAGGAAAAATATGCAATTGACACTTCCGAACGTTCTCTACTCGATACAATAAAAGGCGCTGATGTATTTATTGGATTATCTGCAAAAGATGTGTTAAATGAAGAGATGTTAAAGAGTATGGGTAAAGACCCGATCATTTTCGCTCTTGCCAACCCTGATCCAGAAGTAAGGCCTGAGTTTGCCAAATCTGTGAGGCCAGATGCGATAATCGCAACTGGTAGATCAGATTACAATAACCAAGTCAATAATGTAATGGGGTTTCCTTACATATTTAGAGGAGCGCTTGACGTACATGCAACAACAATAAACAACAAAATGAAAATTGCAGCTGCAGATGCAATAGCAAAGCTTGCCCGTGAACCAGTACCGGGTGAGATATCTGCAGCCTATGGCGGTCGTAAAATGAGTTATGGTCGTGAATATATAATACCTACTCCATTTGACCCGAGATTAATTTCTATAGTATCTCCTGCTGTTGCAAAAGCTGCAGTTGACTCAGGTGTTGCAAGAAAAACAATACGGGACTGGAGTGAATATGAAAATCAATTAAAATCTCGTCTTTCTAGAGTTCTTAGTATGCTCGATTTATTATCTTCACATATATAACTCATTGGAAAGAAATTAAAAATAATAAACCAATCCAAACTCTAAGCCATATATACTAAATCTATTTGTAATAGTTGCAGTAGTTGACTCAACGCGTGCAGTTTCATTAAAATCTTCGTCTCCACCACCAGCTTTAGGCCTTTTACCTTCTTCACCAACTGGTATCTTTATTCCTGGTACAATATTTTTAAATTGATTACCAAGAATACCAAAATAGCGTAGACCAGCAAACGCTTGAGTTTGTGTTGTAAGTTGGTAATTGACACCAAGTTTTGCTTGATAAGCAAAGGCATATCTGGTTTTCCCTAGAAATTTAACCTTAGTTACACCTGCACCAACACCAACATATGGAGTGAATGGCATTTCTGCTATATTAAAATCATGATACACATTGATCATTCCAGCTAAGTTATTAAAACCTTCATTTTTCATCTTGAATGCAGCCATAAAACCTATTTCAATAGCACTCTCCTTAACACCTACTTGAACATCGTCACACTTTTCAGTATCTATCTTAACACCTTCTTTCTTAATCTTGACATCAACCTTGCTACTTCTCCAAGGTGAATTGCATGCCGCTCCAGTAGACACATTATTATGACGACGAAGTTCAATATATCTTACTTTTTTTTATCTGAGTAATCTTCATCATATAAATTAGTCTGAGAATATAGGCCTTCAAGCTCAACTCTCATATTTTCGAATAAATATCCTATTGCAGCACTACCGGCAAACCCTGGAACGTATTTAGGATTATATCCAGCTTCAATTTTCCCATTTTTATTAAAACTAAAAACCCCCTCTGTTATATTGTCACCTGCATCTTCTTTTCCTTCTAGAGAGCCTATTGCATTGAAGAATGCTCCAAAATAGTTAGCTTTGATGTAAACATTCTCTAAGTTATTTATTTCACCATCATAAGATAAGCACCTAAATGAAAAAGTTAGCAAAACCAATAGATATGTGAATTTAAATCTTTTACCCACCACAGAGACCCCTTGCATAATTTGTTATTCCATTATTATAATATGCTTTTATTTTTTATGATAGCAACTTTTTATTGTGCTCAATCGTTTTAGATTTATAATAAAAGTATTGTAATTTAAAGCAAATCAATGACTATTGCAATTCACGAATTAGAGAGGATTATCAAACAATCGTTCCCTGATGCTGATATAAAGATTCATGACCTTGCTGGAGATGATGATCATTATCATTTAAAAATAACCTCCAAGTGCTTTCTCGGAAAAACAAAAATAGAACAGCATAAAATGGTATATAAAGCTTTGAAAGATCAATCTATACATGCCTTGCAGTTAGAAACTAATATTCAAAATTAAGGTGAATTTATGAGCAGTTTTGAACAAATAAAAAAAGATATAGCGGAAAATGATGTGGTGTTGTACATGAAAGGCACTTCTGATTTTCCTCAATGCGGATTCTCTGGACTCGTGGTGTCAATTCTTAAAAAATTGAATGTAAAGTTTAAGTGTGTTAACGTGTTGGAGAATGATGAGATACGTGAATCCATAAAAAAATTTTCTGATTGGCCAACAATTCCACAATTATATATAAAGGAAGAGTTTATCGGTGGCTGCGACATAACTCGTGAGATGTATGAAAAAGGCGAGCTGCAAAGTTTATTGAAAGAAAAAAAGATTAGTTGAATAAGACCTTAAAGGCAGTCTTATTCAGAAAGACTTGGGCTTTAAACCTTATCACCAGACTTAACAAATAAGTGGCCTAATACAATTAACTTTATGGGTTTATCTTCGTCATTTGCTACTACCCAAACCCCATCGCTCTCATGATCAACAATTTCTATTGGTATAAATACTACATAATTATTGTCATCAATAATCTTTATTCCAAGAGCACCCTCATCACTTAAGCTCAGGGCTGAAGAAGGAACTTTATATGCAAATCTTTCGCCTGAAGGTAGTCTTACGCTGGCAGTTAGTCCTTGCAAGGATATCATTTCATTATTAGTTACCTTTACCTCTACCCTATAAGATCCGGTTTTAGGCTCAGCAATTTTACTAATAAAACTTACTTCACCCTCTAATTCTCTTCCGTCCAGCAAATTAATTTGAGCTGTGCTGCCTAGCTCTATTTTATTTACTTCACTTTCCGAAACATATAACACCACAAAAACTTGATCGAAATTAACTACGTCAGCTATTTTTTGTCCAGCACTAACAAAATCCCCTTCGTTTGCATTGATTTTGTCGATGTAACCATCTATAGGAGATTTAATTGTAGTGTTTTCTAAATCTAGTTCTAGCCTTTTCAGATCAGCTTTTGCACTTTGCAACGCAGTAAAAGATGCTTCTACTTGTATTGGTGCTTCGTAGCCTTTTTTATTAAGTTTGCTAGAGGAATCATACTCACTTTCACGTTGCTTGAGCAAAGCTTTGGCTTTTTCAACCTGCTCAATCCTGTCATAATCTTCTATTTTTAGCGCTACATCATCTTTCTTTACCTCTTTACCATCAGGCAAATAAATAGCAGTAACTTTACCACTTACTTTTGAGGTCAGGCTGACTCTATGTAAGGGATTCACTGTACCAGAAAATTTTAAATATATGGTGCGATTTCGCGGTACACATTCCTGAGTTTTTACTGAAAAGTTATTAATCGCATTATCACTGTGACTCACCTGACCTTTCTTTATAAACATACTGTTGATAAAAAGTAGCAGAATAAAAGCGATACTAGAAATGATGATTATTTTATTCCTCATCTTTAAGCGATGAAATTTGTTGACCAGTTTTGTTAAAAGCAACCGCATAAATTAAATTTTCGAATCAGGAATATAACTACAATATAAACATATTGCTTATATTGTCACCATATAAATAGTTCTATAAATAAGAAATAAACTGTGTTTATTTTGAAATTAGTAAGATACAATGTGGGACTAGTGCGATTTGAACGCACGACCTTCGGATTAGGAATCCAACGCTCTATCCTGCTGAGCTATAGTCCCGTATTTTCTGTTGCCTATGTAAGGGTAACAAAAAATCTTTCACTTTTCTATATTAGACATGTTACCTTTGTCTATCAAATTTATGACAACAAAAAAACCTCTCTGCATTTTTTGAGTATAATGCTATTATATTTAATAATGTGGTTTAAGTTAAAAGATTAATGCTAGTTAACAACATTAGTTATTTTTATAACAATCAAGACGATTTTGCTTTAAGCAACATAAACATTAAAGTAAAGAAAGGAAGTGTTGCATGTTTATTGGGGCATTCTGGCTGTGGCAAGTCAACGATTCTGAAATTAATTGCAGGGATAGAAAATCCAAAATCTGGAACCATCTTTATAAATGATAAGTTAGTTGCAAGTAATAAGACATCGATTGCCATAGAGTATAGAAATATCGGATTGATTTTTCAGCATTCTGCATTATTTCCTCATAAAACAGTCGTGAAAAATATAACTTTTGCCATTCGCAGCTCTTCCAAGAAAGAAAAGTACCTAATTGCATTGGAAATTTTGAAGCTACTCAATATAGAAAAATATGAAAACATGTACCCTAATGCTTTATCCGGAGGGCAGCAACAATTAGTTGCAATAGCAAGAGTGATGGCACAAAACCCTGATGTTGTGTTGCTCGATGAGCCATTTTCTAATTTAGATATACTGTTAAAGTGCCGAATAAGACAACATATATTGTCTCTTTTTAGAAGTAAAAATATCCCTGTGCTAATGGTAACTCATGATCCGCAAGAAGCATTAAAAGTTGCAGATTTTATCTACGTAATGAAAAATGGTAAAATTATTCAATCAGGAGTTTCTAGCGATATATATCATAGGTCTAAAGATGATACGCTAGCAAAGTTTTTTAGTGAGCTCTCTTCTACTCTACGGTTAAGTGAAACTTGACGGTACATTCGCTGCAAGAAAATAATCTAGTCTGAAATTGTTATAAAATAGAACTAAATATTAAAAAGTCTTGATTTATAACTAAATAAAGGTGATATAATTTATGTGTTACTTGACTTCGGTCAAGTTTAATATTTAAAGGTTAATATTTTAAATGGAGGTAAAAATGAGTTTAGGACCATGGCAATTGTTTCTAGTCTTAATAATAATCTTAGTTCTGTTTGGTGCAGGCAGACTACCGCAAGTTATGGGCGATTTAGGAAAAGGCATTAAAAACCTTAAACAGGAGCTTAAGGACTCAGAAAAATTATCATCTAACGAACCAGATCGTTAGCGTCTTCATACTTTATGACACGTACTTTAGTGCGTGTCATTTGTTCAAAAATTTAGTCAGGCTAAAGAATGAAAGAAATGAAGCACTAGTGCGAAATGAACATTGAAATATAACAATAATTATGTTAGTTAGAAGGAATAGTTTTATTAAGGATAATTGTGCAAGAAAGTAAGAAATTGACTGAAAATAAAAAATTAGCTTCTGATATTCTAAAAGAGGTTGCGGATACCAAAGATGCTAATAGCGATAAAGTGACGTTGTTTGATATTAAAACAGCTTTGCATGAGCGCGGTTTTGGTATTTTAATAATTATCTTCTCCTTGCCTCTATCAGTACCTATACCCGTTCTACCTGGTTACACAACTATTCTTTCTATACCTCTAATCTTATTCTCACTGCAGCTTCTATTTGGTTTTAATTCTCCTTGGATGCCGCACTGGTTGGAAAGAAAATCTTTTCAGCGTTCAACACTAGCTCTTGTGGTAGAGAAAACTTCTCCTGCATTAAAAAAAATAGAAAAATTCATGAAACCAAGAATGTCTTTTATTTTCTATGGACCTGGTGAGAAAATTTTAGCTTTTGTAATGTTGCTTTGTGCATTATCAATAGCTCTTCCATTGCCTCTTACTAATTTTATTCCTGCAATTGGCACGACTCTCATTTCACTTGGTATTATGAGTAAAGACGGATTTCTATCTATATTGGGAGTTTTAATATCATTGTGCGGGTTGTTACTTACTCTTGTTGTAATAGTCAAGGGACCACAGCTTATAATCGGAGTATTTTCTTTTCTTAAAAGCTTTGTATATGGTTAGGCTTTACAACACTTTAACAAAAAAAAAGGAGATTTTTACACCGATCGATAAAGACCATGTGAGAATGTATGTTTGCGGACCAACAGTGTATGATACAGCACATATAGGCAATGCACGGTCTGTTGTTGTTTATGATGTGTTATTTCAACTGCTTAAATTTTGTTATGGCAAAGTTACCTATGTGCGTAATATAACCGACATTGATGACAAAATAATCAATGCAGCAAGTGAGAAAAATAGCAACATAGAAAGTATAACCACATATTACACTCAGTCTTTTCATGAAGACATGAGAAGCATAAATTGTGCAGAGCCAACACATGAGCCAAAAGCGACGGAGTATATAGATTATATTATAGAATTAATTGAACATTTGCTGCAATCCGGTCATGCTTATGAATCCAATAAACATGTATATTTCAGCGTAGAATCTTACCCTGAGTATGGTGCTTTATCAGGGAAAAAAACTGATGAATTGGTTCATGGTAGCAGAGTTGAAGTTGGTGAAAATAAAAAGCACCCAGGAGATTTCGTATTGTGGAAACCTGCAAACGATACTGATTATAAGCTTTCAAGTTATTGGAATAGCCCATGGGGAGAAGGTAGACCCGGATGGCATATAGAATGTTCAGCAATGTCATACGCTTATCTTGGTAAAGACTTCGATGTTCATGGTGGCGGTATAGATTTACAATTTCCTCATCATGAAAATGAAATTGCACAGAGTAAATCTGCATTTGCTGGATCAATGTTTGCAAAATACTGGATACATAATGGTTTTCTTACAGTAAATGAAAAGAAAATGAGCAAGTCCTTATTTAATATAGTCAAGGTAAGAGATTTACTGGAGAGCGGAATAAAGGGTGAAGTAATACGCTATGCATTGTTAAAAACCCACTATAGAAAACCACTTGATTGGACAGAAAACGTTATTTCTGATGCACAAGAAACCTTAAATAAGTTTTATCGGTTGTTACGTGGTTTAGATACAACGAATATTGATAAAAGTAATGCAGAGATTTCTAAAGATTTTATAGACGCTTTAAAAAACGACTTAAATATTCCCGAAGCTCTAGCTATATTGCATGAAATGGCTACAAAAATTAATAAAACGAGTAATGAAAATGAGAAGCTAAAATTAATTGAAAGCTTTGTTAAGAGCGCTAGATTTATTGGTCTTCTTGAGTCAAGTTATCAAGAGTGGTTTACTGTTGGTGCAAGTCATCAAGAAATAGAAAGATTGATAGACTTAAGAAAAGTTGCAAAACAAAATAAAAATTATGATACTGCAGACAGAATAAGAGGCCTGTTAAAAAGAATGGGGGTTGCAATTTCTGACAATGAAGATGGTACAACAACCTGGTAAATTCATATGGAAAATTATTTTTTGTTGTTCACAGACAGCCTATTATCATCGTTAATCTTACCTATACACCAAGGTTTTGTATTTTATACTATGTTGTATTTCAGGTCGTATTACAATCCACTACTTATGTTACTTTTTGGAGTATTGGGGTCAAGCCTTGGTGGAATAGTTAATTGGTATTTAGGTAGAATAACAATTTCTATCAGGAAATCATATCACAAATTAGAGAACGAGTACACAACACCAAAAATCGTAAGAAATCTACTAATTTATGCGGTTGCATTACTTTCATGGGTGCCAGCACTTGGAAGTGTGATTCAAGTTTTATCAGGTTATTTTAAGTTAAACCTCAGTCTTTTTACTTTTTTAACCATTTTATCTAACTTTTTCTACTTATTGTATCTTATCATTACTGTTTAATAAGTTGTCATCAAATGCTCTCTCACAACCTCTTCCTTTGCTTTTTCTAAATATTCTAATATAGTTTCATGTAGTGTGGTCCAAGACATTTGCTTTTCCATATTAGGTATAAATTTCTGTTTCCAAGTGTCCTTAAATTCCTGAAACCATCGTTTCTCAAAATTTTGAAAATAAGACAAAGTATCTGATCTAAACTCATTAATTAAACTTGTAACTTCTATAGCCTTTTCAGGGCTTAAGGACTTTAAAGACAATACTTCATTCTTCAAGACATCTAACTTCGCAAATGCATTAAGCTTAAATGGCATATAAAGCGAAGATCTTATATTATATCTTAGATAAGAGTCATAACACAGCTTGATCTTATACATCAACGTAGCAAATGCATCAGAAGAAACGTTATCCTCATATTGCGCAAGAGAGAATAATAAACGTTTATAATCCGCTTCATTCAAAAATGGTGGTTGTAAACTTGATTCAATTTTATTATTCAAAGATGTGAATCTGTTGAAAACACAACTGCCACATTCGCTTAAAAATTCAGGCAGAATATCTTCCCATTCCAATTTTAGAAGTAATGCTTTCCTAATTTCTTTTGGTAAATGGTGCATTGAAAATTGACTGACGATCCATGCAAAATTCTCGTCAAACTCATCTGGATAATCAGCGTTATTGTCAGGAAAAATTATGTTACCTTTCTTGCCATTCCAGGGCAGTATTTTATAAAAAAAATTGTTTAATCTTTTTTTTAATTCTAAAATATCTTCATTTTTATTGCCTGCTTTATATAAAATCTCATTTATTTTTTGCTCTGCGTCTTGAGGATTGATCCTATTACCTATATGTAATCCAATGCCATTTTTTTCCAATAACTCCCAATCAAACAACTTATGTGGATCAGGCTTACGCATTACGTAGCCCTCAATAGCTGAGTTATATACTATAGTGCCTATTTCAGCGTGACTAAATATCATATCTTTTCTGATCTTAAAACGCTTCATAAGGTATAAAATCAGATCTTTAACAGATTTCATTTGTTCCTCTGGGAAAGGTTCAAGCCCTGTGTTTACAATTTCTATGCCTATAGAATAATCATTAAGCTTCTGTAGCTCTTGAGCCATGTTACCTATCTGAACTTTTGCATAACTGATACCAGCATGCCACGCTCTTTTTTCTAATGGAACCATAAGAGTAATGCTGCCATCTCTATCAACAATAAGTTGTACTGATATTCCTCTGGAATTTAATGCGTCTTTTGTACTTTTCAATGTCGGTGATTCGGTATGATGCACTACCACCATCAACACTTCTTTGCCTTCTCTATCACCATAATTTGAATTTGGTGCAGGATCTAAAAATAGCAGATTTCTTAAGGAAGGCAGATTTCTTTTCAAATCTTGAAAATCGTCCTCAATGCTATTTGAATAAGATTGCTGCTCAGATATAAGGGGCACTGAAATGATGACAAGCAGCAACAGTGCAGAGACAAATAAAATTGACAAATATTTTTTTACTATAAGTTTCATGTAGCTCTAACGTTCCACAAATTGTAGAAACTTAGCTAGTGCAGATCAATGTCATACCGCGATTCATTAGCGGTATCTCAGCATAGATTCCGCTAACACGTAGCGGAATGACGATTGTCGGTAAACCTAAGTTACTTTCGCTATATCTGCAACATGACCAAACGAATATAGTACATATAAAACAACATTTGTTTAGTTTTTTTTTAGCCAATACATCATTTGCTGCAGCTACAATTAGTACTTTCATCATTACATTTTGGCGTTAAGTCAGGATAAAACATAAGTATAGCGTCATTCTTTCTCACAAACACTGATTGATAATTGTCATCTTCCATTTTATATAGGCACATTCCATCTTCTCCTAATTCCTTAAACGCTTTAGTTGCAGAAACTAAAATATCATCAGCATGAAGATTATATGCATATCCATTTGGGCACTTAACTTTCACTTCTCCATCTTTACCTAAATATTTCATTCCAAATGTATAAACTGGTGGCTTAATATTTGATTTATTACACAAGGATTTATTATCCCAAATCGCACCCGCCCATTTATCCTCTTGAGCTTCAACATACCTACCTACAAAATGCATACCACCAAGCCCCAATCTATCTGGCTCACCACAAAAAATATGTCCAAATCCTATAGTTTCTTTTTTAGTTCCACTATTTGTAAACCAAATTTGAGTTAGCTCATCTTTAAATAACTCCAAGTCTGCACTCGGTGTAATCACTTGATGATTGAGCTTATCATATATTTCTTTCACTACTTTTTGATGTTGTGGACAATTAAGTAAAATTCTGAAATCTTCTGCATCAGGATGAGCTCCCCAATCTCCACAAACTTTTAGCACTCCCCTATCAAAGTCAGTTAATTCTGGAAGTGGTGGCATGTAGTCTGGACCTGAAGAATCTATTTTGAAAAATGGTTCAAAGTTAATCTGTGAGTTTGCATCGCTAAAATAATGATCCTTAATATAAAAAACAAATCCTATTACTGGTATTATTAAGCACAAAATTAATTTAACTGTCTTTGACATAATCACAACACAATTTCATAAAAAAGCTAGATTACGAGAAATAATTTAAAAAAGTTTTAATATAACGCTAAGTGTATTTTTGTAGCGCAGCAACTCCCGGCATTTCATCACCACCTAGCCAACTTAAAAATGCCCCTCCACCAGTGGAAACATACGTAAAATCTTTATCAGTAAGACCTGCAGCGTTTATTGCAGATAGGCTATCCCCTCCCCCTATTACACTGGTCAATTTTCCTTCGTGCGTTAAGTCACTTACGACTTTCATCACCTCTATTGTACCATTTGCAAAAGCTAAATGTTCAAAAACACCAATCGGTCCATTCCATAGGAGAGTTTTACTGCTTGCTATTATACTACCTATTGTGCTTAAAGTTTGAGAGCCGATATCCAAAATTATATCATCGTCCAAAATGGATTCAGTTTTTCTTGGAATACTAATGCTGTAATCAGAATTTATTGCGACCAGAACGTCTTCTGGCACAATGATTTTGCAATTGTTTTTATTTGCTGTTCCAACAACATCGTGTAAAAAGTTGTAAACACCATTTTGAAAGAAAGATTTGCCTATATTTACTTTGTTAAATAACAAAAAATTATTAGCAATTGCACCACCGAGAACTAGGTAATCAACCTTTTCTGCTAACTTTATGAGCATCTTTATCTTAGCTGATACTTTAGCTCCCCCAACTATCGCAGTAATAGGTTTAGCTTTAAACGACACAGCTTGTTCGAGATATTTAAGCTCATCCTGTAAACAAAACCCTGCATAGGAAGGTAAAAATTCTGTAATGCGTGAAATAGAAGCGTGAGCTCTGTGAGAGCAAGAAAATGCATCATTGATATATATATCCGCTAGAGACGCTAATTGTTTGGCAAAATTTGAGTCATTCTGCTCTTCTTCTTTATAAAACCTCAGATTTTCCAGTAATATTATATCTCCTCTAGCCATCGCATTTACTGCTTTTTGTACTTTTTCACCAATGCAATCATCAACAAATTTCACCTCTTTGTTTAACAGCTGCGATAAAGTTTCAACTATACTTTTTAGCGAAAGATTATTGTCTCTGGCTTTTGGGCGTCCAAAATGTGACATAATAATAATCTTTGCACTTGCATTTACCAAATGCTGAATAGTAGGCAATGCCCTCAAAATACGAGTTACGTCGCGAATCTCTCCGTTTTTTACAGGAACGTTGAAGTCAACCCTGAGTAACACGGCTTTATTGTGAAGGTCACAATTCTCTATGCTAGATATATTCATTGTAAAATTAAAGCCATAAAGCCACTATACAGCAGTTCAACCTAAAGTAAAGTTTTGAGTTATACGAACGTTTAAGGAAATTTGCATGCTAGACGCTGGTTCACTTTATGACAGTGTCATCCCAGTGCCTAGACACTGGGATCTCATTTCACTCTATAATAGTATCATTCCAGTGCCTCTATGATGTAAGGAATCCAGTTTTTTATACAATCTCATCAAGACCGTTGTGTTTTAACGTAAGGTTGGCTACTTTTACACTCACCAATTTAGTAAAATTCCTAAATCTCAGTGTCTAGGCACTGGGATGCATAAGTGTTGAAAGTGGTAGTAAAAGGATATAAAGAGCTATTTGACCTTACCCAGAAAAAGTAGAGAGAAAGTTAAGACGTTTTTTGAGTAAAATAA
>JAITXQ010000035.1 GCA_031284675.1 Rickettsiales bacterium
ATATTTATATGCCATTTACATCTTTATACCATAATATTGTTATATACAATTAAAATTACTATGTCAAGTCTAGAGGCTTTGATTGTTAAACAACACTGTCTGCTAACTGAGAACGCACATGTTGAAGGTTTTGATGGGTTGGAGAAATACTGACAAAGAGCCTTAGGCCTTGTGCTCATCAACTCTAGTTAGATTGAAGCTTATAAGTCTAGGATAAATGTTAAAAGAAGGGCTACTATACTTGCTACCTATGCCATTGTATTTGCCGACGGCACGTAATCCCCCCCCCCTGACCATGTTTCTACTTTATTTGTCTGCACATCAGGAGACTCTTGATGCGACTATATTTGCGTTATTTTTTACCTTCCGCATTAGTCTTTTCATTTATTTTTCAAATATTTTTAAGCATTAGGTTTTGCTGTGGGACTTGGCTTCGTGTTTCCTGTAAGGTTGTCTACGCTTCTACAACTATTTGTTTAGTCTTTTATTTTTTCTTCTCGCAATAAGTGGTAAGTTCCATCAGCAACTGCCCTTCTTGTTTTATTCCCCAACCCTTTTTGCCAACGTGCTGTCCTATATCTTCAAGCACGCTTAAAATTGTCTGATTTTCAGGCGTTGTCCCGTTTTTCAAAAGCGGCATAATTTCCAAAACAATATCATTAAAATCTGGAATTTTCTTTTCTCTTTCCATCCTTCGCAAGTAACTAATTAAATAGTATTTAATACGTAGCTTCAAGTCTATATGTGACTGGAATTTTACATTTTTTCTTATGCTAAAAATTTCCGCTGTTTTGTCATAATCAAAGTTTTCAAACAAGAAAGGCGTGATGTCTGAGTATTTTTTCTTTAAAAGGTCAAGAAAACCAAGCTCTAAACCTTTAATAACTAACTCGTCATTTATCTGCTCTAAAGTTGCACCACTGTTTTTTGCAATTATCCCTTCTATGGTCTGCATAACAGTATCAGCTATATCCATGCCTAAATTAGCTTTTAATACTGTTTTAGGATTTTTTACTTTGTGAAAATTTATGATTAACTGTCCTGATAAAACTGTAAAGGGATGCTGACGCTTTTTAAAACTTTTTTGCCCGTTCTTTTGAGTTACTGCCCCAACATATTCAAATCCGCAATTTTCAGCGGTGTCAATTATCAAATGCCAAAACTCAGGATCTTTATGAGCAAATACAAACGAAAGCCACCTGTCAAATTTTAATACTCTGTACATTTCCCTTATGCTTTGCGCTATAAGGTTTTTATAATCATCTTTACTTTTGTGGTGCTGACCACCTTCTATCGCTTCTTGCTCGTAGTCTTTTTCAGATACATCCAAATCTAGCCAAGCATTCCACATCGCAGACAAATCTAAATAAGGTATTTTTTTACCATAAGGTGGATCGGTATAAATATAATCAACGCTCTCGTTGCTTAGAAAAGACAAATTCGCTGCAGAACCTTTTAAGATCTGTATGTTTGAAATTGTTTTATCGTTTATAAAATATTCCATTTCTTTTTTTGCGGCACTTAGCGCTTTATATCGGAGCTCAAAAGATTTAATAAAATCTAAGTTTCTAGGGACCGGAGCTATTCTATAACGATAATACAGGAATGGAGCTGGACTGCCACCGTTATCCGTTAGTCTAGAACTTGAAGTGTGATAAGTTAAGTTAACCCTTGAAACCATTCCCGAAAACATCAACAATAATGAATCCCTAATGGCAGCATTCTTTTGTTTTTTTATTATTGACTTGAGTAGTGCAAGTTGCGCCATTTGATTGTTGCTAAACAGTTTATCAACAGTGTCAACATCTGAACCTTTGGGAAGTAGAAGTTTTTTTGGCTGCGGATATTTTCTCAATGTTCTCTCAATCTCTTCTTTGGTTTTTGGCTCCTTATTAATATACTCAAGTTTGACTTCCTCAAAAGATTGTGCCAATTCAGATTGTTTTATAATAGAAACCAATGACCTCACCATAAAGATCGCCATTGGATTTAAGTCTACATTTATAGCTTTTCTTCCGTTCATCATGGCTTCAACAGCAGTTATACCGCTACCACCAAAAGGGTCAAGTACTAGATCACCAGTCTTACTGTAATTTTTTATGTATCCGGCTACCACGTTCCAACATTGTCTTGTAAAATATCCGTGAACACCAAAATGTCTTTTTGCAGATTGCTTTCTTACCTTTATTTCTTCAAGTAGAGGTCTATCGCTATAATTAAACTCATCTCTCTCCCCCCCCCCCCATATTTCGGTTGTTTTTTTATAAACGAAGTTTTTACCTGTTTGAAAACTTGCAGGAGATAGCAAGTTTATTAGTTTCGCCCAGTTCTCATTTATGTTTTCAAACTTGAAATATAAAACAGGCTCTTTGGCTGAGAAGGTTTTATAAAGCGAAAACTCTAAGCCGTTGCAAATTGCAAAATAGGTGCTCATTACTTCAGGATGAGCGGCATAACTAAAAGTTTGCGCTAGATTATCGCTATCCCAAACATCTTGTCTTGGAGCTTTTGCCTCTAATACACATGCATTATTATTTTCAACTTTTAAAATATAATCAGGTATAAGAGTCACTGACCGTTTTTTACTCCCTGTTTTAAGAAAAGGGTGCTCCAAAGTTTTACTGCAAACAATGTTTTCTTGGGCATATCCAAGTTTTGCCAAGATAGGCGAAATTATAACTTCCCGAACTTTGTCTTCTTTGAAATCAGGATTTGAAGCTATTTCACTAAAGTTGATATTAGAAAATAAAGCTTTCATCATTTTATTCTTCTACCTATCTCCTTAATTGATTCTCAAAGTAAAAAATACGAAACATTCATTTAATGAAATTTTTGACCAACGATAAACCAGATTTGCGACATTGGGCTGATATTTCCCAGTTTTTAATAAAGAATCTCTAAAATATTTCCTCCCATTTTTATAGATTATTTTGCCTGGCATTCCTCTTCATTAAAACTTTTAAAATTACTTATAAATCAACTTCCACCCATTCTTATCTCTTTTTTACCTTAGATTAGAAATAAATCTGGTATATTGTTTTAGGATAAGTCTCTGCACAAAAAAGGATTTTGCAAAATGGGAAACTAGAAATTTTAACTTTAACGATTCTTATGTTAATTGGGTGCGTGATTGTGATGATTTCAGTGGTAAATCTGGCAGTAAATATATTCCCGACACTAAAAAGATTTGATACAGACTGGTACGGACTAATAGCCTCACGAGCTGATAAGGTCGAGGCAAACTGTTGCATTTAAGCCGTTTCTCACTAATAACAACCTTTTCTTGCTGTTTGTTTTTTTTGCTAAGAGTTAATTTGCTGTCGTCTTGAAAGATGGTGTTGGACTTGGCTTCACCTTACTTTTTGTTTTGACAGTGTCTTCATCATCATCATTGGCACAGTTGTATTTATAATTTAGTCCTATTACTGCTCCTGTTGCTACTGCTGCAGGTACACAGTACCATGGGTTTCTCATCTTTCCCCATATCGTAGTCTGTGCTGTTTCGCTGTATGTCTCTGCTACCGATAGGAGCGCTGTTGCTATTCCCGTAATGTAGTATAAATCCTGTAATAATGATTTCTCCCGTTTCATTTGCACTCTTACTTCTACTGGCATTAATATAGTCTTTGCCTTTTCACATCCTGTTAGTAACGGGACGATAATAATAAAGATCAAAATTAGGTTTAAGCCTTTTGATAACATAATTAACCTTTGTAAATTAGTTGCAAAATTTTATCGGTTTCTAACAAAAGCTTATCAAAAAACTAATAAAAATGCCAAGAAGCCTATATTTAAGCGTAGATTGCCTGTGAATGGTTATAGGGTCCAAGTAACCTCAATTATGTAATCTACGGGGAATTTTAGGCGTTAGGACAGTATTGTAGCTTTTAAGCTGTCTGGTATTTTTCTTAAAAGTTAGTTATTGTACCTTTGCTTTTGTTTTTGTCTCTTAATCATTGCCATTGCCTTTTTTAAAAGGCAATGGCTATCTTAAGAGTTATTAAGTACTCTTAAGATATATTATGGTAAGCCCACTTTTTTGCCGTATTATGTGATAAGTTTTGCCGTATTATGTGATAAGTTTTGCCGTAT
>JAITXQ010000083.1 GCA_031284675.1 Rickettsiales bacterium
GACAAAACAGTTTTGTTATATCTTCCATGGGTAACCTCATCTATTTTTTTTGTATTTGTTGAGTTTACCCTACTCTCCTGCCTTTTCTATTCTCTTTTTAATCCAGAATTAGCGTTACTAAGTCTAATATTACATCACCCACCTGTACATTTTTTCCTTCTTGAATAGGAATATTTTTTATCACCATTGTTGCTTCAGCGCATATGATATTTTCCATTTTCATTGCCTCCACAACAAATAAAGGTTGTCCTATTTCTACCTGGTCCCCTATGTTTACATGCAACTTAACTAATAAACCAGATATTGGAGATTTTACAATATTTGCTGAAATCTCTTCTGTTTTATTGCTTAACATTAACTTACTTAATTCAGCTACATGAGGTTTAAATACGCAACATTCAGCTTTCACACCTGCATGTCTTATAAAATATTTGCTGTCTTGTTTTTCTACTTTAAGTGTTATATCAGTATCATCATTAATTGTGATAAATAGCAACTGATAACTTGATTTCCACTTACCGCTTACAGAATATGTGTTATGATTGTATATTGTTGTTAATGTATTATCTTGATACTTTGCATTTACAGAGTACTCATTGTCATCTACTACCACTACGAATGCCTCATCTACTGATTTATTGTAATATCTTTCTTCATTTTCTAAATGAACATATAACGAAGCAAAAATAAATATTTTAATATATTCTTCTGTAACAAAATCGCCGTGAAACCCACTAGGGTAATGGTCTGGAATGAATCTTGTATGAAGCTTTGCTGCAACAAAATTTGGATGATGGAAGATGGATTCGAGAAATTCTATATTATTTGTTACTCCTTCTATATAGCATTCAGACAATGCTTTTTGCATTCTGCCAATCGCTTCTATTCTATCTTTCCCACATGTTATTACTTTTGCGATCATTGAGTCATAGAACGTGCTAATTTCTGAACCTGCAGCAACTCCATCATCTATTCTTACATAATCATTTTCATTCGGTTTGTCGTAATATTTTATTCTTCCGCTGGAAGGGAAAAATTTCTTTGATGGATCTTCAGCACAAATTCTACTTTCGATAGCAGAACCGGTAAGTTTAATATCATCTTGACTGAATCTTAACTTCGCTCCACAGGAAATTCTAATCATTTCTTCCACTATATCTATTCCAGTTACAAATTCTGTTACTGGATGCTCAACTTGCAACCTCGTATTTACCTCAAGAAAATAAAAGTTTTGGTCTTTATCTACAACAAACTCAACAGTGCCTGCTGAAAAATAACCAACTTGTTTTGCTAAAGAAACACATTGGGCATACATTTCTTGCCTTACCTTCTCACTGATAAATGGACTTGGAGTTTCTTCTATTATTTTTTGATTATTCCTTTGTATTGAGCATTCCCTCTCTCCAAGACACACTATATTGCCATATTTATCTGCTATGATTTGTATCTCAATGTGTCTTGGTAACTCTATATATTTCTCTATAAAGATACTGCCATCCTTAAAACTTTTTTCTGCTTCATTTGTTGCTGATGTAAATGCTAGTTCAATTTCTTTTTTGGAATTCACAATTCGCATCCCTTTACCACCACCACCTGATGCAGCTTTGAGCATAACGGGAAAACCAATCTCTTCAGCAACGCTGGTTGCATGGGCAGCATCGTTAATTTTGCCCATATATCCCGGCACTACATTCACTCCAGCTTTTTTTGCAGCTTCTTTTGCTGTTATTTTATTGGCTGTAACTTCTATTGTTTCTGCACTTGGCCCGATGAAGTCTATATTATGTTTTTGCAGAGCACGTGGAAAATCTGGATTTTCTGCTAGAAAACCATAGCCGGGATGAACTGCTTGAGCACCTGTTTCAACTGCTACCTCGCATATTTTATCAATGTTTAAATAACTTAAATAGAAAGGCGAAGGGCCAATATACCTCAACTCATCTGCTTGCCTGACATGCACAGAATTTATATCCGCATTCGAATATACACAAACACAAGATATACCCATCCTACGAGCAGTTCTAATAATCCTACAAGCAATCTCTCCCCTATTTGCTATTAAAATTTTATCGTATTTCTTTTCTGTCATTTAAGTGTACTTTCTTAAGTTAAGAAAGTACATTCCTATATAATTGCCTGCAAGTAATTTCTAGCCTCATACTGAAGCTAACATCTCCTCTGAAAGCCGTGCAACCCTAGGATCTTCCACTAGGGCGCTTTCGTTATGCAAGTCGTGTATTTCACTACATGCTTTAACTGACAGGTATGTGACTCCGCCAGAAGCTATTGCAATTATTGAGCTTAGTGCAAAAGTCTGGGAAGATAGATACAGAAAATATAAAGATAAACACAAGGCAGCAATACACGCTATAGCTCCTACTATATATAAACACAGGTGAAACTTCTGGTTACATATAAGGCTGTCTTTTATGCCTGCGATTTGCTTAATTTCCTTTTGTTCCGCAGCATTTAAGTAATAAAGAGGAGTTTTCCGCTTCTCATTAAAAGCATAATCTTTACTGCAGAATGCATCTTTAATATATTTTTTATTACATTTGAGTTCCTCTTTCAATCTGCCTACTTCTTTCCGATTTCCAGCTTCTTCTGCTTTTTTAATTTTTTTATCAGCATCTTTCTCTAAGTCATGTAAGATCTCTTTTACTGCAGGCAGCAGAATCTTGCTTTTTGCTGCTTCATGAAATGGATTATTTCCATATTCATTATGTACAGTTACATCAGCAATTTGCTTCTTGCAAATGGTTACGAATGTCTCTTTATTCCCTGCCCTTGCAGCTATGTGCAAGTAATTGTCTCTTGTACTTTTTATTTTATTAAGTGGATTGTCGTAGGTATATTTAATATCTAAATTACTTTCTAACAATAACTGTATGATTTCACGATTTGGATTAGGCTGCTCTAAAGCAATATGAAGGGGTGCTTTCCGATCTTTACTTTTTAAGTTAACTATTGAAGATACTTTATATCCATTTTCTTTATCATCATCATCCAAAGCTTTTTTTACATTCTTATGATTACCTTCTTCAATTGCACTAATCAGATTTGTGAGCTTTTCGTCAAATTTAGTCATAACTTACCTAACTATTAACCAATACTAAATTATACAACACGATTTATTAAAAATAAATATAATTTTATCTCTAAAATAAAGTCAGTTACAGTAATTCTACGTTGTTACAAACGTGGATTTTAGCTATCATCATTTACATTATTATAACAATTGAAAATGCCAGACGTAGTCACTAGATTTGCTCCATCACCAACAGGATTTTTGCACATTGGTGGGACTCGTACTGCGTTATTTAATTGGCTCTATGCAAAGCATCATGGTGGCAGGTTTTTGCTAAGGATTGAGAACACCGACAGGAAACGTTCAACACAGGAAGCAATTGATGCAATAATAGATGGGCTAAAATGGCTTGGTGTGAGTTATGATGGGGAAATAGTATATCAGTCAAAAAGAATAGAGCGGCACATTGAAGTAGCAAATCTTTTAGTTGAGAGGGGCAAGGCGTATCACTGTTATTGCCCTGAGGATGAAGTTGCAGAAAAAAAAATAAAAGCAAGAGAAGAAGGAAAAATATATAAGCACAAATGTACTGTAAATGTTGATAAAAGCACAAAGCCTGTTGTGCGTTTTAGAGTGCCAGATTCGAAAGAGATCGTTGTTGATGACAAGATATATGGTCAAATTAAAGTAAATAGCGACCAACTTGATGATATAGTGATCCTACGCTCTGATAACACTCCTACATATATTTTTGCCGTGGTAGTTGATGATCACGATGCTGGAATAACTGATATAATACGTGGTTCTGACCATCTCACTAATACCTTTAAGCAATTGCTGATATACCAGGCTCTTGATTTTGACATTCCACGCTTCGCACATGTACCACTTATCCATGGGGAAGATGGGAATAAGCTATCCAAAAGGCACGGTGCCACAAGTGTTTGCGACTACGAAAAGATGGGAATATTGCCTCAAGCAATGCGTAATTACCTACTTAGACTTGGCTGGAGTCATGGTAATGATGAGATTATTAGCGGTGAACAAGCAATAGAGTGGTTTAATTTAGAAAGTATTGGTCGTTCACCTGCACGGCTTGATTTTAAAAAACTGGAGCATTTGAACAACCATTATATTAATAACATGAGCAATGAAGATATTCTGAATGTTATTACTCCAATGTTTGGAGAAAATACTCTAACTGACAGGAAAAAGGGCTATTTACTGCAAGGACTAACAGAACTGAAAAAAAGAGCAAATTACCTGACTGAACTGCTGGATTTAGCGCAGTTTTATATTCAAGACCCACCGCTTGATTTAAGCGAAGAAGCTCATCAAATTGTCAAATCTAACCTTAATACAATCAAGTTACTTGCATCATTTTTTTCAAATATCGGTGATGAAAATTGGAACAAGAGTTTTTTATCTTCTCAGATCAAGGAATTTTCAAAATTGCATGATATGAAAATGAGCGATGTATACCACTCATTACGTGCCCCTATAACTGGAGTAATGGATGCACCTGGAATCATTGATATCATGGTGATTTTTGGTAAAGACAAGTGTATAAAAAGGTTGCAAGCAATTTAAATGAAATAAGAAAATTCCTTGACAAACTTCGCCAGCCCTCTTATCATGATACTGAAGCTATTTCATTTAACTTCACAATCTGTGCAGATTAAAACGACAAGAAAACTTGTATTTGGTGTACTATGTGCACCTCATGTCTTTATAAAATTTCTAGGTTTTTACCTATATAAGCTGAAACGCGCTTATAAAGCGTTCAAGACATCACCCAACGTCAAATTTTAAAATAGAGAGTGAATAA
>JAITXQ010000073.1 GCA_031284675.1 Rickettsiales bacterium
TCTCCTGTTAATTTCTTGGTTCACATCTTTTCTACTCTCATTTCCTATTCCGTGAAATCCAAAAAGCCTTCCATTTCCTATACTTTCTTCCTTCCTTAATCCAGAATTAGCGTTATAAATAGTACATATATTTTTATACAGCACTCCCTCCTTCCTCCTACCTTAGGTGGCTTTGTGCAGCTCAAAAAATGAAGTTTTTTTCGGTTCAGCAAAAACAACATTTTGAGTTTGAAAAGGGTAGAATCCATAAGTGTTGAAAGTATCACAAGTAGTATCATAGAAGGTGGTTAACGGCATGTAAATCTCTTCCTGATAATAGAACAATTGATCGTACAAAAGAATCATTAAGATCTAGTGTGAATCGGAATAGTGCTATTTTAAATCCCTGTAAATTGTTTTTTATTTTATAAACGAGAAACAGCAGAGGGGTAGAATCCCTAAATGCTTGTCTTTTATATAACTTTCGTGTAATAGATGTGCATGCATCCAGTTGTATATTTACTCAACACGTTACTTGATCTTTATAGCTTCATTCTAATATGTTGGATTGTCCTAAACTGGCTGGTTAAGCTTAATATGGTTAACATATATAATGAGATTATAAGTAGCATAGTGCACACTTTGAACCAATTAACCTATCCACCACTAAAAATTATCAAAAGATACATACCGCCGTTTAATGGATTAGATTTATCTATAATGATATTGCTAATAGCAATTCACTTTGTAAAATATTCTATAACTTACTACTTTAAGTAGATGCTAAGAAGGTGTTTAAAATCGGCAATATATCTATCCCTTTTAATATATGTATATATATCAGTTTTTAGCTACAACTATAAAGATTCTTCCTTAAACACAGCCACAAATGAAGAAGTGACAAATTTAGGTGGAATAGTAGGTTCATATTTAGCTGATATATTAGTTCAATTCCTTGGGTTAACTAGTGTTGCAATAGCTACAACCATAGTTTATTTTTTGATCTTCAAGCCATCAAAAATGCTGCTGAAAATTCTCTACTTAATATTAATCAATTTAGGGATATGTGCTATATTACCACAACTTTCGCTAGGCATCACAGCAAGGTACAGACACAGTGGAATAATAGGGAATGCACTAATTAATAACTGCCCGTTTTACATACTTGTGATAGTAACATCAATAGGTCTTGTAGGATTGGTTGGTTGGAAGATAACAACTTACTCTATATTTTTCCTATTCAAAAAAATAGCTTGCTTATTTATAAATGTTCTATTCTTCAGATCACGTAAAACTGCTGAATATTCAGTTGCACCATTAGTAATAGAAGAAAAACACAGAGCTAAAATCACTACTAAACAACAACCGAAAGAAAGACAGAAAAAAACTACCGAGGATATTTTTGAACCATCAAGTGAGTTTAAGTTTCCAAGTATCCATTTACTGTCTAAAGCAGAAGAGTCTTTGCAGAGAAAACAGCTGAATGGAATGGAGAGCAATAAAAATTTATCTCTGCTGGAGCAAGTCCTGAGTGATTTTGGCGTGCAAGGAAAAATTGTCAGTGTATGCTATGGGCCGGTTGTGACTTTATACAAACTTGAACCACAAGCTGGCACGAAATCTGCAAGAGTGATTGGCCTTGCGGATGATATTGCACGTTCAATGAGTGCACTCTCTGCACGTATTTCAATAATTCGTGGACAAAATGCTATGGGAATAGAGTTGCCGAACAAGGAACGAGAAATTGTAATGCTGCGTGATTTGCTTGAATCCCCAGAATACCAGAATGCAAACTTAAATCTTCCAATTGCGCTTGGCAAGGAAATAAGCGGAAAACCAGTTATTGCAGATCTGACTAAAATGCCCCACTTGCTTGTTGCTGGAACCACAGGGTCGGGTAAATCAGTTGCGATTAACACTATGATTCTTTCGCTCGTTTATCGATTAAGTCCTGATGAATGTAAGATGATCATGATCGACCCAAAAATGCTTGAGCTTTCGATATATGATGCAATACCGCACCTAATGGTGCCAGTAGTAACAGAGCCAAAAAAGGCTGTTATCGCTCTTAAGTGGATAATGAAAGAAATGGAAAATCGCTATCGCATGATGTCATATTTAAATGTACGCAATGTAATAAACTATAACCAAAAAATCACAGAAGCGATGAATAGTGGAATAGAATTGGAGCGTGTTGTGCAAATTGGCTTTAACTCGACAACAGGCAAGCCTTTATTTGAAAAAACGCCAATCAAGATGGAGGTATTTCCGTACATCGTAGTGATTGTGGATGAAATGGCAGATCTAATGCTTGTTGCCGGTAAAGAAATAGAGTGCTCTATTCAACGTTTAGCTCAGATGGCTCGTGCTGCAGGAATACACATCATAATGGCAACACAACGTCCATCTGTAGATGTGATAACAGGCGTGATAAAGGCAAACTTTCCAACGAGAATCAGTTTTGCCGTTACTTCTAAAATAGATAGCCGCACAATACTTGGCGAACAAGGGGCTGAACAATTGCTCGGTATGGGTGATATGCTCTATATGGCCTCTGGTGGTAAGATTATTCGAATTCACGGCCCATTTGTGAGCGATGATGAGGTACAAGATATAGTTGATCATCTAAAAATGCAAGGTGAGCCAAATTATATGGAGGAAATTACCAAAGAAGATGAAAATTCCTCTACGAAATCAGACAGTGAAATAGAGGATGAAGAAAACAACCTCTACAATCAAGCAGTAGCCATTATTCAAAGGGATCAAAAAGTTTCAACCAGTTACATTCAGCGACAACTTAGAATAGGCTATAACAGAGCTGCAAATATTGTTGAAAGAATGGAAAAAGAAGGAATTGTCAGCTCTCCAAATTACTCAGGAAAGAGAGAGATATTGGTGGAATAACAGAGCTTCTTTTTTTGTAACCTTGTAAATACCTTAACTTAAGTTTCCGCACCTTCGAAAAGCAAGTCAAACAAAATTATTAAAAAGTCAATACATAATGACAGTTGATTTAATAATAATTTAAACATTTGGAATGTAAAATTATAATATATTAATTAGCTAGGGGGTAAAAATGTCAAATGTTTTTAGTAATGCTTGGTATAGTTTGTCTGGCAATGACATAACAGACATAACAAAATTGCAGGAACAAGTAGAAGAACTAGAGAAGCTATTAGGAAACTTCAAAGGTTTGCCAGAACAAGTAACAGAACTGTCAGATAAATTCGGTGGTTTATCAGAAAGATTTACAGAGTTGTCAGGTAAATTTGACGGTTTGTCAATAGATCTATCAGATAAATTCAATGGTTTGCAAGAAAAGTTTACAGGCTTGCAAGAAAACTTCACAGGTTTAGAAGAAAAAGTGGAAACACTTACAGAGGCAGTAGGAGAACAAGAAAAAATAATGGCAACTTGTATCATAGTCAGTGCTGTTGCCGCAATAGTGATAACTTCTTTTGTTGCATTCTGCATCTATCAGGGAGTTAAGTGTGAAAGGGAGAAAGAAAAGAACTTGTCTAAAGATACGCCAGACGCAAAACTTAATAATGTAGATGTTGACAGTACTAAAAAACTACCGGAAAACACGTTAATGGCAGTGAACTGAATAACACTCTTCTTGAAAAGGTGTTACATAATTTGTAACACCTTTTACTTTAATGAGAGAGTTAAATTGAACTACTTTATTTTCTTAATCACTTGTTTTGCTCTTGCTATCGCAAGACTTTTTTCTGGCACATCTTCAACTATAACGCTACCTGCTGCAATTACAGATTCATCATGAACATTAAGCGGCGCAATCAATGAGCTATTGGCACCAATGAAGCAATTGCTCCCTATATTCGTTTTATGTTTCTTTTTTCTATCATAATTACAAACAATAGTGCCTGCTCCTATATTACTCCCCGGCCCTACTCTAGTATTTCCTATATAACTTAAGTGTTTTATTTTAGTGTTTGTACCTATATCACTTGCTTTTGCTTCAACAAAGTTTCCCATGATTGCACTACCGTCAATTGTTGTGTCTTCACATTTGGTAAATGGACCGATTCTAGCACCGGACCCTATTTTTACTCCAGGACCGAAAAAAACGTATGGGTAAATAATCGAATCTATGCCAATTTGTGTATCAAGAGAAAAGAAAACAGTCTCTGGAGCAACAAGCGTTACTCCGGAGTTGGTAAAAAATTTTCTTTTGTTTTCTTGGAAGTAAAACTCAGCTTTTGCAAGGTCATTTCTATTATTTATTCCGGTTGCTTCTTCTTCACCCGTAATAACGTAACCGACATTTAAATTACTCTTCACTACAATGGAGACTATATCGGTCAAATAATATTCGTGAGTTGAGCTATTGCACTCTATTTTTCCCACCAATTCACGTAAATTCTTTGCATATGCAACCATTATCCCAGCATTAGCAAGAAACTCTTCATCACTATTTTCACCATTTTGTGCTTCTATGATTTCTCTTAGGGAACCATTCTCAATAATTAACTTACCATATTCTTGATTGCTGGTTTTAAAACCAAGACAAACTAGAGCCTTGCCTTCTAAACAACTCACCATTTTAGTTATTGTACTGTTTTTTATGAGTGGGGTATCTCCATACTGCACAACAACTATGCTTGAATCTGGCAGTTCTTTTAGGTTTCTCATCGCAGTTTTTACTGCATCTCCTGTGCCGAGCGTTGATTCTTGTGTAATTAATTTTATATCCTCAAAGCACTTTAGTCTTTTAATTAAAGGCATATCAACTACAACAGCTATATGTTCAGGATTTAACTGTTTTGCATTGTAAATGACATGCTCAAGCATGGAAAGATTGCCTATTTTGTGCAGAACCTTAGGCAAATCTGAATTCATCCGCTTGCCATGCCCAGCAGCAAGTATAATGAATGTGTGAGCTTTATTTATCACTTATCTTGAAGATGAAAAATGAAAACCATAATGATCAAGCCAGCTGATTTTGTTATCATAAAAGCTCCTTAAGTCACTAATTTGATATTTCAGCATTGCAAGCCTTTCTATACCAATGCCAAACGCAAAACCGCTATATTTAGTATGGTCTATTCCAACATTTTGAAAGACATTTGGATGCACCATACCACATCCAAGTACTTCTATCCATTTACTATCCTTATAACTTACATCCACTTCTGCAGAAGGCTCAGTGAAGGGAAAAAAACTATTACGAAAATGTATTTTTAGCCCCTTATCTCCAAAAAATTTATTAAGGAAGTGATGAATAGTGAATTTTAACTGGCCCATATTGACATTCTCATTGACATATAATCCCTCTATCTGATGGAACATAGGAGTGTGAGTTGCATCGAAGTCATTTCTGTATACCCTACCGGCGGCTACTATTTTAATTGGAAAAGTTTTCGTTTTTTCCATGGTTCTAATCTGCACAGATGAGGTATGAGTGCGCAGCACCATTCTTTTCTCATCTATTTTATTCTTTAAATAGAAGGTATCTTGCTCCTCTCGCGCAGGATGATGACTTGGAGTATTCAGTGCATCAAATACATGAAATTCATCTTCAATGTCAGGACCATCAACTGCTTTGAAACCCATATGTGCAAAAATGAGCTTTACTTCGCTTATAACCTTGCTTAATGGATGGACCCTGCCAATTTTTTTTGGTCTGACAGGCAACGTGATATCAACTGCCTCGTTTTGCAATTTAAAGTTAACTTCTTCGGCTTTTAGTACATTTTCCCTATTCATTATAAGATGATCTAGCTTATCACGTAAAGCATTAATAACCGCGCCTAAACCACGCTTTTTCTCTGCATTTTCTATCTCTTTTAAACTATCGAAATAAGCTTTAACTACCCCTTTTTTTCCCAAATATAATAGTCTAACTTTTTCTAAATCTTGCAAAGAAGAAGCACACTCAATTTCGGAAACTGCTTTATCTTCAAGTGAAGGTATGTCATTTAATAACTCTTTATTCATCTTAAAAACGCTGGCTTAAACTTTAATTATAGTAAAATCTTGAATAGCATCAACAATCTAAAAAACTATCCTATTTTTAATTATTAATTTATTGACTAAATATATTTTTTTATTTAGTTTTACATTAATAAATTTACTATATTAACTATGCACAATAGTAACGTTGAAACTAAGAGAGAGTATAAAGTAGAAGACTTACCTAAGTTCTTTAAGGATAGATCTAAAGACATAGGTAAAGCATTTTCTAGCAAAATAATTGAGATCGGTATTATTCGCTCGAAAAGTATTAGAAGTGACACACAAGAATTTTCATTTGAGTTAAAGTTGTTGACAGCAACAGGTAAAGACACTTTTAATACAAGGTCATTTCAAATAAAACCTTTAATTGATTTTTTTAAAATCTATCTTTCCCAGGAAAAAAATTTTACAGTCAACATAAAAGTACCGAAAGAAAGTAGTGAACTATATAACAACTACTACAAAACTAATAACTATAAAACTGTAGAAGGATTCGTAAGTAATGCTCCGTCTCAAATCTTTCTGCAAGGAATAACAATTAAGCTGCAAGCTAATGTAACAGATATTAACCTGGATAATTTACATCAAATTGAATCATTTCTAAATAAAAAGCTAAAACATGCAGAAAAAACTAAAAATAAAGACAAAAAAGAACAGGGTGAAACTGAGCCAACTCAGCAAGAAAACTCCAAAAACAGACAAATTGTACCATTTACAGGCTCGTTTGGCTTTAACGTAGTAGCAAAGTAAATTGTAGAGCTCCAGTGGTTACTGCTGCAATAAAAGCTAATATACCAAAATATAGAATTTTCCTTCCCTTATCTAATTTTTTTGATGATGTAATAAGGTTATTCCTTTCAAGAACACCAAAACTTTCTACACAAAGACATCAGTCTTTAACTTATCACCCCAAGAGGTAAAACGGAACGAGGTAACATAAAGAAATGAAGTAGACATAAGGAAAACAGAGAGAACCATAACGTTTATTCCCAATGTAGGTCAAACTACTTCGCACACAGAGTATTTTAAAGCTAATAGAAAAAAATCAAAAAAGCAGATCAAAGAACTATCAGAGAAAGAAAAACAATTAGCCATAAAACAAGCACAAAATGATGCTAGAATAGCTATAATAGATAACCAGGCTGAGCACAAGGGGAAAAAACTCGATAAAATATTTGTTGAAGTGACAAGTGGATATAAAAATCAAGATCCAGAAATATTTCGTGATATTTTTAATTCTGTATTTAATATTGTCTATTTTCAAGATAAGCAATTACATGAAATATTAGAGCCAGGTGAGATATCAGAAGTATTACAGATACTCGAAAGGCCACAACCTCTTAATAATTTACTTTTAGGTAAGGAATATTTACAAAAACAAGTATATAGAAAAAAAGAGCAATTACTCAAATTAGTTTCAGGTATTTGTATACAACAACCTTCTCCACAACCTGAAAACATTTATGATGAAAATAGAAACCCTTTAACTACAAACCCTTCACCAGCAACAAATAAACCACCAGCTACTAATACTGCCCTCAAATCGTCATTAAAAAACGTTTTCTTCTCAAAAGAGGCTTATTTTTGTTTATTTGTGATAGCAGCCTCTATATCAATACTCTGCCTATGGCATTTTCCACTAGGAAAAGTGTCAATCTTAAAGGGATTGGCTCCACCAGAAAAAAGAGAAAGTCTTGGGTTAGTATTGAACATAGGACTACCAATATTAATCGTGTTGTGCATTTTGAATTTAGCTCACTCTATATATTCTGAATATTCCATAGAATCTATTGAACAGAACAAGTCTCTTCTTCGTACTTAAACTTACTCAAAATATAAATAAGCTGTTGTAAAAGATTTTTTGTGGTAAAATTATTTATTTTTACCCTATATGTTTAAAGGTATTATTACAGATATTGGAACTATTATCGATGTCACCACCAACTCTGATTCTGATAAAATTTTCCATATTAAAACACAAAACTTATCCTCCATAAGTAAAGGAGATTCAATAGCTTGTTCTGGTGTGTGTTTAACTGTTGTTGATATAATGAGCGATATATTTACAGTCCAAGTGTCTCAAGAAACTATGAAGGTTGCTAACTTGAATACGTGGAAGATAGATAAACAGATAAACCTAGAACAGGCAATGAGATTAAGTGATAGAATCGATGGCTACCTAGTTCAGGGTCATGTTGATGGGGTAGTAAAAATTTTAACAGTTGAGCAAAATTTGGATTCTCATGAAATTAAGCTATCATGCCCACAAGAATTAATTAAATTTGTTGCAAAAAAAGGATCTGTGACGCTAGACGGGGTTTCCCTAACAGTAAATTCAGTTATTAACAGACCCATTTCGAAATTTGTTTGTGGTGAGAAATTTTTAGGAGAAATACAGGCAAGCACCACAGAATACTTAGATGTATTTGAGGAGCATAGTCAAGCTTCGACAACAAAATTGCCATCAGAAATCGAATTTCAAAAGGGATCTGCTGAATTTACTGTAAATATCACTCCCTATACATGGGAAAATACAACTTTTCAGTATAACAAAGTAAATGATTATCTGAATTTAGAAATTGACATAATCGCTAGGTATTTAGATCAATTGATGCAGCATAAATATAATTAATTTTACAACCTCGTTATTTACAATTATTATATCTTGAAAACCATATAGATATAAAATATGCTTTTCGATAGCCTAATTATCTTCATTGTTGTTTTGTGCGTAATAATCTCGGTAACTAGAGGCTTTATAAAAGAGCTATGTGCACTAATGTTTCTGTTTTTATCAGTCTTCCTGACAGCTAATTACTATGATTTTTTTACTATAAATTATAGTAAATATTTTGATTCCAAAGTTACGTTAAACATACTCTCTACAATTTCTGTATTTATTATACTTAATCTTATATTCATAATAATAAATAACTGGCTAATGTACATATTATCCCCGATAAGGTTGGGGTTTATCGATAGAGTTACTGGAATCCTTCTTGGAGTCCTTAGAGGAATATTACTTTCTTACGTACTATTTTTTGCTGTGCACTTATATTGCTACACAGTATACGACAAAAAAGAGGAACAGTCTAAAATAGGGGCAGAAGAAATATTGCCTAATTGGATAATAAATTCATACTCTTATCAGGCTTTATTTGTGACAGTAGAAGACGTAATTGATATGTATATACCAGAGTCGTTGATACTAAAAATAAAAGAGATCGGCGGAGAAATGGCTGATCAAGAAAAACCTAAAAATAATAAAAAAGAAGAGTAACATCCATACTTCATAATTATCGCTTATAAAACGATAATTATTGAATTGGTGACTTTTGCTTTGTCGGTAATTCTTTGTGTATATTATACCAGCATAACCCCTCTCTATACTTTGCCTGAGCGAAGTTACTTAATTTTTACACATCTATTGTAGAGTAAAAAGGCTGACTTTGGAACAAAAATGCTAGCCGATGCTTGGACTTTACTGATACTTACACTACTTGAAACTATACTTGGTATAGACAATTTAATCTTTATTTCTCTAGCAATAGATAAGGTACCAAATGTGCTGAGAGAAAGAGTGCGCCTTATGGGCCTCGGATTAGCGCTATTAATGCGTTTTGTAATACTATTTTTTACATTATCTATATTATCAATGCAAAAACCTATATTTCACGCTGCATCGCTGGATATCTCAGTAAAGGATTTACTTATGATTGCAGGAGGGTTATTCCTTATTGTTAAAAGCTCTATGGAGTTATGGAACGACATTTTTGTACGTAAGGAGAATAAAACAAAGGCAAACGTTAAATCACAATTTTTTTTAGTTGTGCTACAAATTATATTAATAGATTTAGTTTTTTTGGTTGATTCGATATTAACTGCTATAGCATTAACTCATAACATGGTAATAATTGCTATAGCATTTACGTTTTCCATATTAGCAATGCTATTTTTATCAAGTTATACCACTCAGTTAATCAAATCTAACCCAGGATTAAAAGTAATTGCTATTTTATTTATTTTACTTGTTGGTATGTATCTCATACTTGATGGACTTCACGTAGAACTACCAAAAGCATATTTGTATTCTTCATTTATATTTGCATTGCTTGTAGAAGTTATAAGCAAAATAAAGAAAACGTAGTGTGTAGATATAGCCTCACTCAAGCGAGATTTTCCTATGCGTCATACCACCGCGGCGCTAACAAGCAGCGGGATGACTAGACTTTTTGATTTACTCCCACTCAATGGTTGCTGGTGGCTTGGAAGTTATATCATACACAACTCTATTTACCCCGGAAACGTTATTAACAATTATACTGCCAACATTCTGTAAAAAGTCCCAAAACACTAGCGAATGTTGATCCTTATCTTCAAATGGAAATGCATCAGCTGTCATACCATCGGATGATGTTACAGCCCTTAAAGCACAAACATATCCGTATGTACGACCATCTCCCATGACGCCTACAGTTTTTATTGGTAATAATACAGCAAAAGCTTGCCATATCTTATCGTATAGATCGTAATTTTTCATCGTATTAATATATATTTCATCTACTTCTTGCAATATTCGAACCTTTTCTTCATCGACTTCGCTTATAATCCTCACTGCAAGTCCAGGTCCAGGAAACGGATGTTGAAATATTACCTCATCTGAAAGCCCAATTTTCTTTCCAAGTAGCCTTACTTCATCTTTAAAGAGGTAACGTAAAGGCTCCACTAGCTTCAGGTTCATCTTTTCTGGCAACCCACTAACATTATGATGAGACTTAATTGTACTAGTGTTGTTTGAGGCATGCCCTGACTCAACTACATCAGAGTAGATGGTACCTTGCATTAAAAAATCCACATCACCTATTTTTTTTGCTTCTTCTTCAAACACTTCAATGAAAGCGTTACCTATAATTTTTCGCTTTTTTTCTGGATCAGTTATTCCCTTTAACTTACTCAAAAATAAATTTGATTTATCAACGTAGTTTATCGGAATTTCTTTCAACATAGCAATGGTCTGGTTCTTGCGTAACAACCCAGTATCGATAAAAATACAGTTCAATTGTTTTCCTATAGCTTTATGTGTGAGAGCCGCTGCAACACTTGAATCAACCCCACCACTTACTGCAGCAATTACTTTTTTCTCTCCTACTATATTTTTGATTTTTTCCTTCTGTTTTCCAATAAACGACTTCATTGTCCAGTCTCTTTCACAATTTGCAATATCCAAGAAGTTAGAGAGCAATTTACTGCCATTTGCTGTAGGCTTAACTTCAGGATGGAATTGAGTACAGTAAATCTTCCGCTGTTCGTTGACAATTATTGCAATTGTTTGATTTATCACACCCGATGCGATAACAGTAAATTCCTGTGGTATAGTATCAACACTGTCCGCATGGTTCATTAATACATCCACTTCAGAATTAACATCCCAGGTACTCTTTATAATGGGGGATTCTTTTAGTATCTTGATCTTAGTTTTGCCAAACTCCTGTTTGAAATTCTTTTTTACTTTTGCCCCGAAATAATGACAAATGAGTTGCTGTCCATAGCATATTCCAAGTATAGGAACGCTTGTTGCCTCATTAAGTTTTATAATTTCATGTACTACTTCACTTGTTTCAGAACAATCATCATTTACAGATTGTGGTCCTCCAGAGAGAATAAACCCATTGAATTTTGATATTGTTTCAAAACTGACGTTGCTTGGAAATATTTCACAATAAACGCCCATTTCCCTGACTTGTCTTGCGATAAGCTGTGTAAACTGTGAACCAAAATCAATAATGGCAATTACTGACAACTTACTCCTCCATTTATTTAAAGCAATATCTGATAATAAAGAAAATAATAGAGCAAGTAAACTAAGACCTGTTTAACAGTTTTAATGTATGACTTAAACGTTAGCTATGATCTACTTTTTAGCTGACAGGAACTTTGCACGGTGGTAGCTCAGAGTTTTTGGTCCCTCATTAGGATCAAGGCATACTTTGAAGAAATCCCAACCGTTACAGCTTTTACCAGTAATTCTTGTACCAACTGTAGAAGGGGCATTATATTCTTTCCCATTGTAAATAAACTTTCCCTCATTGCTGACTGTAACTTCATACATTTTCTTTTTATATTTTCTAACAAGTGTTCTACCTATAAATAGCGCTTTGATCACTTCTTGATTCTGCGTTGAGCTGTCATCATCAACTTGTATAATTTCTTTAGGTTTATCTATTTTGGGCTCATTTAGTGGTTCATTACCCACCATATTATTTAATACTTTGTTCACTATATATGTTACTGCTTCATCTTTAACTTCTTCTATCCTTTTATCTACATATTTTTCTACTTCACTACGCACATGCCCTTTCAAACTTTCAAGCAAGTTCTGTAAGTCAAGTAAAGTTAATTCAAATGTTTCCATAAAACCCTCCAGTTTTATTATCACGTATCAATAATACATCTAGTATACTTAAAATATCTTTTAGAAAGGCAACTCTGACCCTCAGGCACAACTGTACGAACATTGTGATTTGGGTTTACCAGGAGGATGTCATGCAAGTAGCTGACACTGATTCCTTTATGACGGTGTCATCCTAGTGTCTCCTTTTTTTGTCATCCCAGTGCCCAGACACTGGGATCCAGGAAACTTAATTGCAAGTAATGCATTGGGTTTGGTGAGTATGGGTTTTGCGTTATAGAATGAAGCACTTTTGGTGAATTTATAAAGAAAACTGGATTCCAGACCGGAATGACACCCTCTTGGATAGTGTCACGCGCTACCCAGTTCATGTTAGCTATAAATATTTAAGAAATTTACTAAATGAAAAAAAAGGCAAAAGAAGCCCCGGTTAATATCTATTTAAAAACATTGGCGTTTTTTTATGTCTAAACGTTTAATAACCGCAACTCAGCTGCTTTTTATTGCAACTAACCTTTAGTCATAAATGTTTAAGAAATTTACTAAGCAGAAAAAAAGGTAAAGAAATCCCGTGGTAGCTAGTTGTTCACTCTCTAATCCTGGAAATTGGCGTTCTATACTGTCTTAAACGCTTTATAAGCGCGTTTCAGCTTATATAGGTAAAAACCTAGAAATGTTGTGAAGACATAAGGTGCACATAGTGCAAAAAATTAAAAATAAAACGCCAATTACGTTATTCTCTTTGATTTAATCTGCACAGATGAAGATAACTGAATACTTTCAGTATCATGATAAGAGGGCTGGCGGAGTTTGTCAAGTGATTTTTGCATTTAATCTGTTTCTATGGCTAAAGAATCTATATAATAATCATTATTGTAGTATAATTTAGAATAATGCAATTAGGTACTTAAATGTTTTAGCTATTAATTATATGTTGCACAAAAGCACATATTACAATACCATCCCAGTAGGTCGAAAATAAGGAGATTGTCATGAGTTTTACTTTATCTGAACTGCCATATGATAAAACAGCTTTAGAGCCTTACATATCTGCAAAAACCTTAGATTTTCATTATGATAAGCACCATAAGGGGTATTTAAATAAACTCAACGAACTAGTTGAAAATACGGATTATCAACATGTGAAAATTGAGGAATTGATAACGAAAGTTCATGGTAATAACGATAAAGTTCCTATATTTAACAACGCAGCACAAGTTTGGAACCACACTTTTTATTGGAATTCAATGAAGAAGAATGGTGGTAGTAAGCCTAAAGATGGTAGTCTTCTAGCAAAAAAAGTTCAAGACGATATCGGTGGCTTTGATAAATTTTATGAAGAGTTTTCTACTCATGGAGTAAGCCAATTTGGTAGTGGATGGGTATGGTTAGTGCTCGAAAAAGGAAAGCTCAAAATCACCAAAACTCCAAATGCAGATTTGCCATTAATTTATGGCCAAGTGCCACTACTCACTATGGATGTGTGGGAGCATGCCTATTACTTAGATTGTCAAAACCGTAGAATTGACTACATAAAGGTTTTTCTTGATCATTTGATCAATTGGGATTTTGCAGAAGAGAATTTAAAAAAGAATATATAAGATGAATACACCTCAGGTAACAAAATTAGATAATGGTCTGCGCATAATAACTAAGCAGGCAATGGCGTCAACTTAAGAGCCTCCATTAGCAAACTCTCCTAAAAACGTGATGACGTTTAGGCTTATCCACTTTATTGCGGCTATACAATCGTCCTGGTCGGATTTTAACTTTAGCG
>JAITXQ010000021.1 GCA_031284675.1 Rickettsiales bacterium
TGCTGAGAAAAAGGTCCATCATTGAGACGGTTTTTGGCTACCTCAAAAATAGACTTGAAATTGAACATACTCGCCATAGATCTCCTGTTAATTTCTTGGTTCACATCTTTTCTACTCTCGTTTCCTACTCTCGTTTCCTATTCCGTGAAATCCAAAAAGCCTTCCATTTCCTATACTTTCTTCCTTCCTTAATCCAGAATTAGCGTTATAAGCATTGCCGCTAACTAACCGATAAGTTACAACTCTCTCAATGAATTCCGATTTTGATGTTATTGGGTTGGGAGAATAAAGTAACTTTAATAATGGATGAATTTTCAATTGTGATTTTCCCTGATCAGTAAGCTGACAGAGAGTAAAAGGCACTGAAGCTGCAGCACTTGCAATCATATTGATTGCTCGAAAGGCGATAACATTTTTTATGTAACCTTCCTCAGCAAAACTTACATAATCACGCTTACTCCAACTTGGCTCCATCATTAGTTGCAAAGCAGAATATTCAGTAAATACTGTGCTTTTTTTTCTTTGAAAAATGTTAAAATTCATGTATTCCTCACTGTTTGTTGAAAAGTGTTTGAAGATTAAAAATGTCTCAGATTTTGTAGTCAAATGAAGGTATAGTGTCCAGACACTAGGATCTTGATCTATAACATAATCAAGTTATAGGATATATTTTTCGACTATCTTCAACTTATTCTATAAACTCAAAGATAAAGAGATTGAATATGGTAGAATTGCTAATATCTAATCAGCTTATTGATTATAACTATGCTGTAAAATTCATGGAAGAGAAAATTCAACAAATTTACAATAATTCAGCAAATGAATTGGTATGGCTACTTGAGCACCCTTCATTATACACAGCAGGGATCAGTGCAACAGATGATGATGTCATTGAAAAACTATTTCCTATATATAAAACAGGCAGGGGTGGTAAACACACATACCATGGGCCAGGGCAACGTATTATATATTTAATGCTGAACCTTAAAAAAAGAAATAAATGTGATATAAAACTATATATTAGAGACCTAAGTAATTGGATAATAAATGTTTTAAAGCATTTTAACATATTTGGAGAATTCAAAAAAGATAGAATAGGTATTTGGGTGAATAATAACGAAGTAGAAGAAAAAATCGCAGCTTTTGGTATTCGTTTAAGAAAATGGGTAACTTACCATGGCATAGCGCTTAATGTCTCCCCAGATCTTTCTCACTATAAAGGTATAATTCCCTGCGGGCTGCAAGGTTATGGTGTCACATCAATGGAAGAACTAGGAGTGAAAGTTCCGTTCTCTGAATTGGATGATATACTAAAGCAAGAGTTTTATAAGATATTTTAATGTATTTCGTTATTGTTTATCTTTTATATTTTATTTTCACTTTATGTGCTAACACAGGCATCTATGCAATCGACCAAGTCGATATTATTGCTCCTTCTTCCAAGGGAAAAGAGTCAGATCTGACTACTATAAAAGAATATGTAGAGGCTTTGGATTTTAATCCCCATATTTCGGAGAAAATATACAGTAACGACAATCCATTTTATTCCAACTCTGATGAATTCAGAGCAAATGATTTGATTAGTGCCCTAACCGACGATAGCAAAATAATTTGGTGCATTAGAGGAGGAGAGGGGGCTTCTCGGTTAATTCCTTACCTAGAAAAATTGTCCAATGATAAAAAAGAAAGAATTGCTCAAAACAAAAAAATCCTTATAGGCTATAGCGATATAACTGCTTTACACATCTATCTACAAGTTAAATATGGCTGGCAAACTCTTCATGGCACCATGTTGGAAATGATAGTAAATAACTCCGTTTCTGAAAGTTCTGTTGAAAAATTAAAAGGATTAATTATGAATAAACAAAGCTCTACTGAATTTGATAACTTAAAAATGATTAATAATGGCATCAAACTGAAAAATGGCAGATTAAAATCTAAAATCGTTGGTGGTAATATGACTCTAGTTGAAAGTAGTATAGGGACTGCTTGGCAAATAAATGCAAAAGGCAAAATTTTATTTTTAGAAGACGTAAGAGTCTATCCATATGCAATGGAGCGCAGTTTAGATCATCTAAAACAAGCTCATATTCTTGATGAAGTGCAAGCGGTAATTTTTGGCAATTTTGCTAACTCCAGCAACGACGATCTTGTTGAAGTTGTAAAAGAGAGATTTGCAAAGAGCGTTAATTTCCCTGTGTTCACAATTCAAGGAATAGGCCATGGGTATACAAATGATCCTTTACCTCTTAACACTCGTGCTATTATTGGCATTCAAAACGAAAAAGAAGGTTTGTTTTTCATGAATGTGAAGAACGTTAGCTGCACATAGCTGATAGCTCACTAGGCTTCTTTTGAAATTGTTAAGGTAATTGTCATCCCAGTGCCCAGACACTGGGATCCAGGATTTTACTGGGTTGGTGAGCATAAAAGTGTTGTGTTATGCTGGCTAGGTTTTCCTACATCATACCGCTGCAGTATCTATTAGCATAGATCCCGCTAACAAGCAGCGGGATGACAGCAGTCCTACGTCATACCGCGATTCATTCGCGGTATCTCAGCGTAGATTCCGCTAACACGTAGCGGAATGACGATTTCTCAAATCGTCAGGGTGTCATTCAAGTAGCCCCTTTCTTGTCATCCCACAGTGCGTGACACTGGGATCTAGGAAAAAAAGGCCCAGTTTCAGTTACTTGAAACGCTAATTCTGGATTAAGGAAGGAAGAAAGTATAGGAAATGAAAGGCTTTTTGGATTTCACGGAATAGGAAATGAGAGTAGAAAAGATGTGAACCAAGAAATTAACAGGAGATCTATGGCGAGTATGTTCAATTTCAAGTCTATTTTTGAGGTAGCCAAA
>JAITXQ010000032.1 GCA_031284675.1 Rickettsiales bacterium
GACCAAACAAAACAGTTTTGTTATATCTTCCATGGGTAACCTCATCTATTTTTTTGTATTTGTTGAGTTTACCCTACTCTCCTGCCTTTTCTATTCTCTTTTTAATCCAGAATTAGCGTTCTAAGTTCTTAACATCAGCATTTGGTTGGTTTATTTTGGCTTCTGATTCTTCATTTAATTTCTCAACTTCAGCCTTTTTAGCTTCTAAATCTTTTTTTTCCTTCGTTAATTTCCCAAGTTCAGCATCTTTTGCCGTTGTTAACGCCGCAATTTCCTTATCTTTCTCCTGTTCTAATTGTGTTTGAGCCGTTTTTAACTGCTCAACTTCATCCTTTAGTTGTTTTACTTGAGCTTCTGATTGTTCTTTTTCAGCTTCTAATTTCTTTTATTTTAGCTTCTAGTTTTTCCTTTTCCGCATTTAAATCCTGAGTAAGCTTTTGAGTCTCCTGTGATTTGGCTTCCAGTTCTGTTTTTGTATCATTCAACTGTTCTTCTAGTTTTGCTTTTTCCTCATTTAACTGCTCAACAAGCTTTTGACTCTTTTGTAATTCGACTTCTAGTGTTGCCTTTGCCGCCTTTAACTCCTCAACTTTATCATTTAATTCTTGATTTAACCTCTCAACATCAGCATTTAGTTTATTTATTTCCTCCTCTTTAGCTTTTAACTGCTCAGCACCTGCTAGGTTTTGATTTGTCGAATTTGCTTCCTCAGAAGAATTGTCTTGTGTCTTATCATTAGTCATAATAAACCCTAATATTAAAAACATTACATAATATTTTCAAAACCTAAAGTCAAGTAACATTTTTTATAGCATAGAAAATTTGTGGTAGCACATTTGTAAACAAAAAAATTTTTAAGTAGGCAGAGCAACACAGAAATACATCAATAAAACACATTAAAATTGCCGTATTTGCTTAATTGTGCTAGCTTAAAGCTTAAAATTAAGAAATATTTATGTTAGAAGAAAAATACAGTTTCAAAGAAATCGAGAACAAATACAACATATTATGGGAAGGCAGCAAGGTTTATAAATGGAATGGTGAAAAGGATAATACTTTTACTATAGACACGCCTCCGCCAACAATATCGGGAAAACTGCATATTGGCCACATATTCAGCTATTGCCACACAGACTTTATTGCAAGGTTTCAACGCATGCTTGGAAAAGATGTTTTTTATCCGATCGGGTTCGATGATAACGGGCTTCCCACTGAAAGATTGGTTGAACAAACCTATAAAACCCGTGCAAAAGAAGTTGGCAGGGAAAAATTTATAGAGATGTGCCATAAAGTAATCAACAATTCAAAGCAAGAATTCAAGGAACTATTTAAATCGGTCGGTATTAGTTACGATTGGAGTTTGGAATACCATACGATCAGCAAAGAAACTGTGACGCTTTCTCAAATGTCGTTTATTGATCTATATAATAAAGGGTATGCATATAGGAAAATGCAACCTATCCTTTGGGACCCAATTGATAAAACAGCAATTGCGCAAGCAGAAATAGAAGACAAAGTTTTTGAGTCATCCTTAAATACGATAGCTTTTTCCACTGAGGAAAATGAGCAGATCAATATTGCAACTACGCGGCCTGAATTACTTCCAGCATGTGTTGCAGTTTTTTGTCATCCAGAAGACGCGCGCTACACTTATCTGATCGGAAAAACAGCCGTAGTACCAATAACAGAGGCGAAAGTTCCAATAATAGCTGATGATAAGGTCAAAATAGATAAAGGCACTGGGCTTGTTATGTGCTGTACGTTCGGTGATGAGCTCGACATATACTGGCAACAAAAGCATAACCTGCCGATGAAAATTATCATCAATCAGGATGGAAGGATGAACCTACATGATATCATCCCAGCGTGTGATCAGAAAACAGAACCAGTGTCAGCTACTTGGATGACACCAAAAAGTGGAATGACAGAGGGAAGTGGGGCAAAAGACAATGGTATCATTCCAACATACCCCGGCGTCATTCCAGCGCGTGACGCTGGAATCTACAATAAAATAAATGGATTGAAAGTTACAGCAGCAAGAAAGAGGATAATCGAAATTCTGATTGAAAAAGGACTGTTAATAGAAAGCACTAACATTTCTCACTCTGTTAAGTGTGCGGAGAGATCTGGTACGCCACTTGAAGTATTGCCTACTTATCAATGGTTTATCAAGACTTTAGATCAAAAAGCTCAAGTATTAGATAAAGTAAAAGAATGCAACTGGCATCCAAGCAATATGCGCAAATGTATGGAAGTGTGGATAGAAGGGCTAAATTGGGACTGGTGTATCTCAAGACAACGCTATTTTGGTGTGCCATTTCCAGTGTGGTATTCAAAAAAGAAAGGTGAAGAAGGTAAGATTATTCTAGCTAAAGTAAAGGCCCTACCTATAGATCCATTGAAGGATTTGCCAAAAGGGTATAGTAAAGAAGAGGTTATCCCAGATCAAGATGTAATGGATACTTGGGCCACAAGCTCGATCACCCCTCAGTTAAATGCACTGGCAGTAAATAGTGAGTTTAGCTTACCAAATCATCGCTATGATACGATATTTCCTGCAGATCTGCACAGCCAGAGTCATGAGATAATAAGAACTTGGGCTTTTTATACTATTTTGAAGGCACATTACCATGCAGACTCACTGCCGTGGAAAAACATTATGATCAGCGGTTGGTGTTTAGCTGATGATAAAAAAAAGATGAGTAAATCAAAAGGTAACATCATCACTCCTCATGTAATACTTGATACCTACGGAGCTGATGTAGTGCGCTATTGGGCAGCAAATTCAAGGCTTGGGGTTGATACGGTCTACTCTGAAAATATATTCAAAATTGGCAAACGTTTAGTTACAAAGCTTTGTAACGCTAGCAAGTTCGTTTCCACATTTATAGAAAAACATCAAGTAGTAAATCTAAATTCTGTTAGTGAAACAATGGATAAGTGGATATTATCTAAATTATACAAGGTAATAAAAAGAGCAACTAATAACCTATTGCAATTTGAATATTGTGAAGCTTTAAATGCAGTAGAGGAATTTTTCTGGAAGGACTTTTGTGATAATTACCTCGAACTAGTAAAAAAACGTGCGTATGGAAGCAGTGAATCAAGCTTAAGTGCGAAGCAAAGTTTAGCATATGTACTAAATATTATTTTGCGGTTATTCGCACCTTTTTTGCCTTACGTTACGGAAGAAATATACCATCAGTTATATAGTTATAATTCCGTGCACAATAAAAGTAATTGGCCAAGCTCAGAAGAACTTATCTATGATAAGCATTCTGAAGAAATGGGAGATAATGTTGTTCAGATATTAAACATTATCAGAAAGATAAAGGCAGATAATAATGTATCAGTTAAGCATTTGATAGAGAAATTGGTGATAAAAGCAAATGTACGAGAAGATAAGTTAAATCAATCTGCGCAGAATGATCTGCAAACGGTCTGCAATGCTGAAATAATAGAATGGAGTGAGAATGCACAAGCAGGACTTGCAACTGAAAATGGAAAGTTTGTTGTAAGTGTAGATTTATATTGATTGTTATGTAAAATTAGTTTGACTTCCTTTAACGTGAGCGTTACCATAACGATAGCTTTACTTATGAGGGAACGGTAGTGGGAGATCTATATAATAAAACTAATGCACCGTATCTTATAGCTGGTACTCTTGCTACTCTTACGTTACTTGCGTCTGGGGTTTTTGCTATAGCCCCCTATGTTGCATTCTTATCTCCAATTGCAGCCTTTAATGTAGCTCTTCCTGTTGCTTTGAGTATGTCTATATTTTCTGTTTTGGTGCTCGTACTTTCGTATAAAATAATAAAGAATAATAAAGAAATAGAGATTGAAAAAAATAAATTTGCTAAACAAAATATAGAGTTAGGCAACACAAAACAGCAATTAGAAGCTATTCTAAAAGAGTTAAACAATAGAGATAGTCAAATCCGGGAATTAAAGGATAAAATAATTGAAGTTGTAGACGCTGCAAGCAAGCAAACGGAGAAATTAAATGATCAATTATATAAATTAACTCGAAAAAGGCTAGATGCAGACAAAGAAATGGAAAAGTATTCTTTGTGAAGAAAAAGAATCTTTCGAGCAGAAATTAGAAGGTAAAACGAATCGTATAGCTGAATTATGTAGAATGGTAAACGAATTAGAAAAGATAATAAATACGCCTTATAAACAAGAAAAGAAATTACACTATAAACGAATAAAGGGATTATTGCATTGTAAAATCTCACGTTTACGTGAACAGTCAATGGCGTCAACTTAAGAGCCTCCATTAGCAAACTCTCCTAAAAACGTGATGACGTTTAGGCTTATCCACTTTATTGCGGCTATACAATCGTCCTGGTCGGATTTTAACTTTA
>JAITXQ010000087.1 GCA_031284675.1 Rickettsiales bacterium
GATCTCCTGTTAATTTCTTGATTCACATCTTTTCTACTCTCATTTCCTATTCCGTGAAATCCAAAAAGCCTTCCATTTCCTATACTTTCTTCCTTCCTTAATCCAGAATTAGCGTTCATTGTAGATTCCGCTAACAAGCAGCGGAATGACGGGTTACCAAATTGTAGGTAAATCTAAGTTGCTTTAGCTATATGTCTAATCTATCCTTGACCAAAAAAGCCAACAATGTTTTCTTTCATTTCCATGCTATCAGTCATATTATTTACTCTCACACGAAATTCAGATGAGCCTTGAAGCCCGCTACTGTACCAGCCTATGTGTTTGCGGGCCATCTTTATCCCTGCATCATTTCCATAGTACTCAAGAATACTGTCGTAATGCTCAAGTATGATGCTTAATCTCTCTGAAGCTGTCGGTTCAGAAATTTCACTTCCACTCAGAAAATTCATTGCTTGATTAATCAGCCAAGGTTTGCCGTAAGCACCACGGCCTATCATCACTCCATCTGCTCCAGATTCTTTGAGAGCATTCTGAATATCATTTAGACTTTTTATATCACCATTTACTATAACTGGAATTTTCACTTGCTCTTTAACATTTCTAACAAATTTCCAATCTGCTTGGCCATTATAAAGCTGTGCCCTTGTTCTACCATGTACAGTGATCATTTTTGCTCCTAAATCCTCGGCAATTTTTGCTAAACACGGAGCATTACGATTTTCGTCATTCCATCCTGTACGCATTTTCACTGTAACTGGTATATTTACTGCATTGACCACAGCTTCAATTATTTCAGTAGCTTTTTTCTCATCTTTCATTAAAGCAGATCCTGCATAACCGTTTACAACTTTTTTAACAGGGCAACCAAAATTTATATCTATTATTTTAGCTCCCATATCCTCATTTAGTTTTGCAGCTTCTGCCATAACATCTGGTTCGCATCCAGCAAGCTGCACAGCAGTTAGCTCATCAACTTTTGCTTTTTGCATGCTCTGGCGAGTTTGCATAATCATAGCTCTGCTTGCAATCATTTCTGAGACTAACAAACTTGCACCAAGCTTCTTAACAACAGTTCTGAATGGATAATCAGTCACTCCAGACATCGGAGCCAAGATCACCGGGGAATCAATTGTTAAGTTTCCTATTTGAAGGGGCATGGAGATTTAATGGTAGTTCTTCATTGTAAACTACATAATGTTACAAGACAAGCCTGTATATTTTACCTTTGAAGTAGAAGATGGAGATGTTTCCGTTCTTGGTGGAAAATCACATAAAAGCCCGTTTTTTAGATCTTCTTTCCATTTTTCATCATTTATGAGTGCTTCTGCAAACTCTCTTCTCTTCTCATTCAAATCAAATTTATATTCCAATAACTCTTTATCAATTTCATCAAATGATTTACCTTCGTTGAGCATTTGCGTAATCCTATGAGCGTTTTCCAATGCAAATATTCCACAATTATGTCCGTCACTTTGCTGCTTAACTTTGGAGCTAGCTATGTCTAGTGACCATTCTTCCTTTGACAGTTCTCCTTTAACAATATTTAGCACATTATTTTGCAATTGGTTACCAAATGAGTCACAGTAATAAGCTCTAAATTTCTTATCACCTGCATCAGGTTTAATAACCAAAGCTGTCCAATGATTGCCATTGATATGAAAAACTGATGTAAATATCAATGTATTATTCTGTTTTAATTTGTCTCTATAATCCTGAAGGTATTTTTCTGTGAATTTACTCATACCATTAGAATAGCCAGGGGCAAGAAAATAGATATTATTATCACTATGTTCACTTTGTAAGTACCTATACACAACTCTCGCAATATGTTCAATGTCACTATTAGTTAACAAATGATCATATTTTCCTCTATTTGTTTGATGCACAAGAGTTTCCAAATTTTCATGAAACTCTTTACCACCCAAACTACTATCTCCTGAAGCATCAGAATTTCTACGACTACTGTCTCTTGAGCTGCTGTCTGATCCATTTTCACTACCTGGTACAATGCCACTATCCCCATCTGGAGTTTTTTGGTTTTTTCTATTTCCATTAATATAACTCTTCGCTAAGTAAAATAAAGGTTCAATAGCCATTTTATATGTCACTGTAAGAACTACTCCCATCAAAATCCAAACTACAGGATGAGAAATTAGCATGGCAAGTGGCAAAGTTAAGAGGGGAGATCCTATTATCAATCCCAAACAGCCAACAGTAAATGTAGCTACCAGATATATACCAAGAGAGTAGATAACAAATTTTCCGCCAGCGAAGTAAGTGCTCTCTTTAAATTGATTATATTTTTCTGTGGTGCCCAACATACTATATCCTATGAACGCTTCGTTAATCAATTTTAACGAATTTTAATAATAAAGTCAATCATAATAGTTTTAGCATATATGAGAAAATATTGAGTATTAAAAGCTTTTGAAGTACAGTAATAACGTTAATAGCTATTAGTTAGCACAATAATGCATGATATAGAACATATACGTAAAAACCCTGAAGGGTTTGAAAAAGCAATGAAAAGCAGAAGGGTGAAAGAATTTACTGCGAAAGAGATATTAGAAATCGATCACGGGGAAAGGTCATTAACTACCAAAATGCAAGATTTAAATAGGCAGCACAATGAAATCACAGAAGAAATAAAGAAGCTTAAAATGAGCAAGAGCCCTTGTGAAGAGCAAATAGAATTGTCAAAAAACATCACAAACGAGATAGATGCAATTAGCTTAAAAGAACAGGCAGAAAAGGATAAGTTAGTGAATATTTTATCTAACTTGCCGAATATCCCTGCGCAAGATGTGCCAATAGGTGAAGATGAGAGCTCCAACATAGAAATTAGAAAATACGGAGAAAAAAGGCAATTTGATTTTACGCCAAAATCTCATTATGAACTCGGGGAAAAATTAAATTTGATAGACTTTGAACAAGCAGCAAAAATTTCCGGGTCAAGATTTACAATATTAAAAGGGCTATTGGCTAGGCTTGGACGAG
Organism: Rickettsiales bacterium; assembly: GCA_031284675.1. GTDB lineage: Bacteria > Pseudomonadota > Alphaproteobacteria > Rickettsiales > Anaplasmataceae > Wolbachia. The sequence goes on from JAITXQ010000087.1 coordinate 2,998, forward strand.
CGCTAATAAATTTTATGCTTGAAATGCATGTTAATGAATTTGGCTATACTGAGGTGTATCACCCAGCTTTGGTAAAAAACGAGGCTATGTATAACGTTGGTCAACTACCGAAATTTTCTGATGATTCATACTTAACTACCGACGAATTAAGATTAATTCCCACAGGTGAAGTGGTTTTAACAAATTTGGTTGCCGATAAAATAATAGAAGAAAAAGAATTGCCTACTCGTTTTACTGCATATTCAGAGTGTTTTCGTAAAGAAGCTGGCAGCGCAGGACGAGACACGAGAGGCATGATAAGACAACACCAATTTGGTAAGGTTGAGCTAGTGAGCATTACAACTGAAAACCAATCAAACGATGAACTTGAGCGCATGACGAATGTTGCTGAAGAGATATTAAAAAAACTGGAGTTACCGTATAGAGTGATGCTATTATGCAGTGGCGATATGGGCTTTGCTGCACAAAAAACTTATGACATAGAAGTGTGGTTACCTGAGCAAAATAAATATAGAGAAATATCAAGTTGCTCAAATTGTGGTGCATTTCAGGCAAGAAGGATGAATACTAAGTATTCTTTAGATGCTGATAAAAAAACAAAAAGATATGTTCATACTTTGAACGGATCAGCTTTAGCTATAGGAAGAACGATTATTGCCATAATGGAGAATTATCAAAATTCCGATGGGTCGATTACAATACCAAACGTGTTGCAAAAATACATGGGTAATGATACTGTTATAAGCAAATAATAATTTTGACATTAAAAAAGCGAGGAAATAAAGATGAAGGTTTTGGTTATAGGTTCTGGTGGACGTGAGCATGCTCTACTTTGGGCTCTAAAAAAATCTCCTACGTTGACTGAGTTATACGTCACTCCTGGTCGCCAAGCTATGGAAGATCTTGGGATTCTTATGGATATAAATATTCACAGTTCAATGGATGTTACACAATTTTGTAAAAGGGAAAATATAGAATTGGTTATTATTGGTCCAGAACAACCAATAATTGATGGGCTTGCTGATGATTTAGTTGCGGAAGGAATAAATGTTTTTGCTCCAGGTCAAGCAGCTGCAAAGCTCGAGGCATCAAAATCTTTCACCAAGGAACTATGTAAACAATACGGTATACCAACTGCCAAGTGCGAGTGTTTTGTTGATGAGACGTTAGCTAAAAATTTTGTACGTAGCAATAAAATAAAATTTCCGCTTGTAGTTAAAGCAAATGGAATTGCAGCAGGGAAAGGTGTGATTATATGTCACACAGAAAGCGAAGCTTTTTCAGCGATAGATTCAATGTTGGTGGAGAAAAAATTTGGTGAATCAGGTGAAGAGATAATCATAGAAGAGTTTTTAGTTGGAGAAGAAGTAAGTTTTTTTGCTCTTATTGATGGATTGAAAGTAGCAATCCTTGGATGTGCAAAAGATTACAAGAGAGCTGATGAAAATAATGAAAGCCAAAATACTGGAGGTATGGGATCATATTCATCACCTTCAATTATAAGTAAGGACATGGAACAAGAAATTATCCAAAGAATAATATATCCGACAATTCAAGCACTGACTAACATGGGGACACCCTATCGAGGAGTGCTTTTTGCTGGCTTAATGATTTGCAAAGATGGTCCAAAACTTCTTGAGTATAATGTTAGATTCGGTGATCCAGAAACGCAATCCATGTTATCTAGATTTGATGCAAATTGTGATTTGTTAAAATTGATGTTGTCAGTTGCAGAAGGAAAGTTAAGTGCCAAAACGGTAGAGCTTAATAACAAATCTACAATTTGTGTAGTTGTTGCAAGTAAAGGCTATCCGGGTGATTATCAAAAGGGAGAAATAATTAAAGGATTGGATAAAATTGAAAGCATTCCTGGTATATTGGTATTTCATGCTGGTACTAAATTGGATGAAAGTGGTAATTGGGTTTCCGATGGTGGAAGAGTGTTAAATATAGTAGCAGAGGGGAATACGATAGAAGAAGCTAAAAGTACAGTGTACTCGGCGTTAAATTTTTTAGAATGGCCAGGAGGATTCTTCAGATACGATATCGGTAGTTAATATTAGCTGTCAGTTAGCAGGTAGCTTATAGAAATGGCAAAAATCACTTGACAAACTCCGCCAGCCCCCTTAATCATGAAACTGAAGCTATTTATTTATCTTTGCAATCTCTGCAGTGGATTAATGACAAAAAAACTTAATGTATTTGGCGTATCATGTTTAATTTTTTGCACTATGTGCACTTTATGTCTTTATAAAATTTCTAGGTTTTTACCTATATAAGCCGAAACGCGCTTGTAAAGCGTTTAAGACAGCAAAAAACGTCAAATAGACAAGGGAGAATTTGAATACTAGCTACCCTGGGGTTTCTTTGCCTTTTTTTCCGCTTAGTAAATTTCTTAAACATTTATAGCTAAGGTTAGTTGCATTAAAAAGCAGCTAAGTCGCGGTTATTAAGCGTTTAGAACGCTAATTCTGGATTAAGGAAGGAAGAAAGTATAGGAAATGGAAGGCTTTTTGGATTTCACGGAATAGGAAATGAGAGTAGAAAAGATATGAACCAAGAAATTAACAGGAGATCTATGGCGAGTATGTTCAATTTCAAGTCTATTTTTGAGGTAGCCAAAAACCGTCTCAATGATGGA
>JAITXQ010000037.1 GCA_031284675.1 Rickettsiales bacterium
TTTATAACAAACAACGTAGACATTCTACTATTAACTATTGCATTCCTGAACTTTTTGATGCATCATTTCCTTGACAAAAACGTCTTAACTTTCTCTCTACTTTTTCTGGGTAAGGTCAATCTTCCATGGGTAACCTCATCTATTTTTTTTGTATTTGTTGAGTTTACCCTACTCTCCTGCCTTTTCTATTCTCTTTTTAATCCAGAATTAGCGTTGCTAATGCTATAATTGCCACTGCTAGGAAATTTCTTACAACTATTTTCTATACTCTCAAAAATGACTGGGTTTTCACAGATTTCACAAAATTTGAATTTTTTACTGGATAACAATCATAGGAGTATGATGAGTTAGAATGTACTTCTTCTTCATTAGAACAGCTTGGTTCGTCAGGATCTGCATTAGTTTCTCTTCTTAGTTCGATGTTTCCTTGTGAGCTAGAAGGTGCTTCTTCTTCAGGTATAGATTGAGTATTTTTCTTTCCATAAAATGGAATGGAACTGACTATAAAATCTCTAAATGATGCAAGAATATCTTTTCTTCTATTACTTATTTATATTACAATTACATATAAAAATATTAATATACTTTATTAAAGTATAAACTTAGATAAATCCCGCTGCTTCGCAATTGATTCAAGTTTATCTTTAACATACTTACTGTCTATAACGAATTTTTCACTGTTTTTTTCAGAAGCAATGAAACTTATTTCATCCAAAAGCTTCTCCATGATAGTATGAAGCCTTCTTGCGCCTATATTTTCCACTTCTCTATTAACCGTAGACGCTATTTCAGCTATGGTTTCGATGCCATCATCAGTAAATTCAAGCGTCACATTTTCTGTTTTCATTAAAGCTATGTACTGCTTTAACAAACTAGATTCTGGTTCCTTTAATATTCTCATCAAATCCCCTTGAGTAAGTGCCTTAAGTTCCACTCTGATTGGTAATCTGCCCTGCAATTCTGGTAAGAGATCAGATGGTTTAGACTGATGAAAGGCACCAGATGCAATAAATAATATATAGTCTGTTTTTACGTGGCCATACTTAGTTGAAACAGTTGTTCCTTCTAGCAGCGGTAATAAATCGCGTTGTACTCCTTCTCTATTTACTTCACCTTTTACCTCTGTGCGTGCTGCAATTTTATCTATTTCATCCAAAAATACTATACCGTCATTGCTAACAAGATCAATGGCTTTTTTGATTATCTTATCTTCATCCATTAACCTTTCACTTTCTTCATTAATTAATATTTCACGCGCTTCTTTTATCTTCACCGTAATGGTTTTTGTTTTTTTGCTGCCATTAAACATTTTCCCCATTATTTCTGTTACGTTCATAATGCCAACTTGTCCACCTGGCATACCTGGTATGTCAAAGGCGGGTAGCATACCCTTGCTTTCTTTGACGTTAATAGATACTTCTCCTTCCTCAAATTCCTTATTTCTTAACCTGTCTCTAAAAATTTTTTTGCTCTCTTCGGTTGCATCTTCGCCTACCATAGAATTTACTATTATTTTCTCAGCTAAATTTGAAGCCTTTTTAGTTAAGGCTTTACGGGCTTTTTCTTTAACTAAAACTATTGCTGCATCAACCAAATCGCGTATTATCGAATCAACATCACGTCCAACATATCCTATCTCAGTAAATTTCGTTGCCTCAATTTTTATGAACGGTGCGCCTGCAAGCTTTGCTAAGCGGCGAGCTATCTCAGTTTTACCAATACCAGTATGACCTATCATTAGTATATTCTTAGGTATGATTTCATCACGCAATGGAAGTGGAACTTTATTACGACGCCAACGATTTCTGAGTGCAATAGCAACAGCGCGTTTTGCATCATCCTGCCCAATTATGAACCTATCCAATTCTTTAACTATCTTTTGTGGTGGCAGATCATCTAACAAAATTTGTGTACTATAACTCTCTTGAGCACTGCTGTCATTTGAATCAGAGCTACTTTTAGTATCTTTATAGAGGTCATTTTTTTCATTGTAGGTGCCACTACTACAAGACTGCCCTTCCGAAAGAATTATAGGTTGATTGGAAAAATTAGTGCATAAAACTTTTTGTTCAGAAGACATATTACTCCTCTATCTTTTCAATAATTACATTATGATTTGTATAAACACATATATCAGCAGCTATCTTCATAGCCTTTTTCGCAATTTCCTCTATTGATATTCCTTTAATGTCAATTAAAGCTTTTGCTGCAGATAAAGCAAAATTTCCCCCAGAACCAATAGCTGCAATTCCATCTTCAGGTTCAAGAACGTCGCCTGTCCCTGTAATCACTAACGAAATAGATTTATCTGCGACAATCATCATAGCCTCTAATTTCCTCAGATATTTATCCATTCTCCAATCTTTTGCAAGCTCAACGCATGCTCTCATTAATTGTCCTGGGTGCTTGTCAAGTTTAGATTCTAATCTTTCAAAAAGAGTAAATGCGTCGGCTGTTGCCCCGGCAAATCCAGCAATTACAGAATCACCAGAAAGGCGTCTGACTTTTTTTGCTCCAGATTTTATAACAGTATGACCCAGCGAAACTTGTCCGTCACCTATTACTACTACACTTTTATCTTTTCTAATTGATAGTATAGTGGTTCCATACATTTTACTATTGTCATGGTGAATCATTTTTCTATCACTTTAAATAATAATCTCATTATGCTTTAATCTTTAGTCAAATTTGCTAAATATGTTTAATTATAGCTTATAATATAATACCTTTTTTATAACATTTAAAGTGTAGATGCAAAACATAATTCATCCAGATTTGGAAAAAAGTATAAATAATTGGTTTGAAGCAAAATTTAATGGCCTTATATTGCCATTTTATAGCTCTATAGATCTCAGAAACTCTGGCCACAAAATTGCCGCGGTAGACGCCAATTTATTTCCCGCAGGGTTCAATAACTTGAGTGAAGAGTCGAAAACAATAGCAGCAAAACTAGTGAAAAGCTATTTTAAAAAACATCAATACAAAAAGGTTCTGATAATACCGGAAAATTATAAACGAAATAAAATGTATATAGAAAACGTATTTGCTATAGAGAAAATACTGCAACTGGCAGATTTTGAAACTAAGATTGGTCTCTTGCATGATGAAACATACAATTTAATAGAACCATATGAAACTATTGTGAAGGAAAATTCTTTGCTCAAGACAACTTCAGGGTTTGTGCCTGATGTTATTATACTGAATCGTGATATGACAAGTCATATTCCAAATACGCTAAAAAATATAAAACAAGAGATAGTACCAAGCCCACTATATGGTTGGCATAGCAGGCAGAAATTTAAATATTTTGAAATCTATAAAGAGTTAGCATCCGAATTTTGTGGCGAATTTAAAATAGACCCATGGCTTATTTCTGTGCTTACAGAAAACTGTAATGGAGTTGATTTTAATGATGATTCATCACTAAAAACAGTAGCGGCTAAAGTTGACCAAATATTGTCTCTAGTGCAAAAGAAATATGAGGAATATGACATAAAAACACAACCTTATGTTTTTATCAAAGCAAGCAATGGAACATACGGGATGGGCATTATAACAGCAACAAGTGGCAAAGAAATATTAAACCTCAATAAGAAAAAGCGTAATAAAATGAAAAAGATAAAAGAGGGAGTAGAAATCAATAGCGTTATTATACAAGAAGGTGTACCAACCATTGATGTATTTAAACACAGTCCTGCAGAGCCGCTTATATACTATGTAGGAAATACTCCAACATGTTATTTATACCGATGTAATAGCAGGAAAGATGAATATTCTAGCTTAAATTCCACTGACTGTGAATTTCATGATATCAGTCGAGTTACAGAAGAAAAAACTCAATTGCTTTGGAATATAGTTAGTAAACTAGCAGTTTTAGCATTGGCAGTAGAAATAAGGTCTTTTCACCTCTAATTCTTACCACTATACAAATTAGTTATTGGGCGGACCATGACAATCGTGTGGATTATTATGAGCATCAACAAGTTCAGTAGAAGGGTCATCATTAACAGGTTGGTTGAACAGCTTATCAAACTGAACTGCCAGAAATACTGCACTATATATTATGCTGACTGTTACGCTTAAATTGAAATTATAGATTATACCATTACCCAAGTTTATCGGTATGGTTGCAGTCTCTATCCTTTTTAATACGAAGTTTAACAAACCTAATGGCAAGGTTAATGTGCTGATAATAAGGTCCTTCTTACACTCAGCAAGTTCCTTTTTACGTTCAGCAGATTCATTAGTATCCTTTTTATCTTGGCATTTTTTATGTGCATCTTGATATTTTTTGCATGTATAATAATAGCTTATGGGTTCTGAAATGAATAGAAATAGGATTGTTGATGTTAAGTAAATACGACTTATTACATCTGCATTACCCCCGGTCAAGAAATGGATGACTTTCGACATCATTAGCGCTTCTATGGTGCTGCTTGCAAGACTGGCCGATTTGCCCACAATTTTTGCTAGTTCTTTTTTACCTTTAGGATTTCTATAATCCTCAATTAGATTCTGTAAGGTAAATACAGAATGGGCAATATATAGAATCAACGTCGGAAATTTTACCAATCGAGCGACATCTCGTACAAGAAAGATATTGGATCTATTATTGTCAATAAACTCGCAGCAAAATTGTAGTGAAATCTTACACAGTAGAACTGTTAAACTTGTCGTGATACAAATTACTTTCTTGATATCACTCTTATAAGCATTGTGGGCTCTTTGTTGGAAAGTATTTGATTTTTCCTTTGAGCTGCTTAGCATAAAATAGTTAATAAAATATTAATCTCTTATTATTCTATCACATGAAGTCCTAAAAGAAAAGCCCTATAAATCAGGACTTTAAAGGTGATTTATGCATAGATCACCCAAACATTTAATAAACAAGGGATCGGTACTGAGAGTTGGCACGCGAAAGTAATATCCATCCTTGATAATTGTTTTATATTCCATATCAAGTTCAACTAGAGTTTCAGAATGTTCAGAAATAAAAGATATAGGTGATAAAACCACAGGTACACCATCGGCTTTTGCGTGTGATAGCTCACTTTCAGTACTTGGCTCTAGCCATTTTACAGGACCAATCTTGCTCTGATAACATATTGACCAATCTAAGTTACTGATAGCTAACTTTTCTACTATTAACTCTACGCTTCTTTTTACCTGTGAAGCGTAAGAGTCACCTTTTTTAATAACACTGAGAGGCAGGCTATGGGCTGAAAATAGGACTCTTGGCTTATCGATTTTGCTGGCTAATTTGTAATACTTAGCTATTAAATTAGCGTGAGCTTCAATAAAATCTTCATTATCATAATAATGATGAATTATTTTTGTATTGCACTTTAGGCCATGTTTTTTAGCATTTTTTTGCCAATTTTCTATGGAAGACAAAGTCGTAGTAGTTGAATATTGTGGATAAAGTGGCAGCAGAACTACTTCGTCAGGATCAAACTGCTTTACACTTTTAACAACTTCGTTGGCAAATGGATGCCAATAGCGCATGCAGATGAATACTTTGGTTAGTTTTGCAGCGCGTGACCAGTTTTTTTTTCTAGATCCCAGTGTCACGCTACTTGGATGACAAGAAAGAAGTCTATTAAGTTCTTGCTCAAGCGCTTCAGCTTGCATTTTTGTGTTTTCTAGGATTGGTGATTTACCTCCAATTTGCTTATATATTTCTTGTGCAGTATTTTCTCGTTTCGCAGATATAAACTTTGCTAAAAGAAACCGAAAAGGGTTTGGTAGACTGATTATTCTTCTGTCATAAAAAAGGTTAAATAAAAAAGGACGGACTGCATTCAATGAATCAGGTCCGCCAAGGTTAAATAAGATAACTGCCTTTTTCATTAGATCTGTTACAAATTATTATTAAAGCTAAAACTTACTTTTTGTCGCCATTCCAGCGCGTGATGCACAACAACATTGTGATTTGAGGGCTATTTCCACTAAGAGGGTGTCATCCATAAGTGTTGAAAGTATCACAAGTAGTATCATAGAAGGTGGTTAACGGCATGTAAATCTCCTCCTGATAATAGAACAATTGATCGTACAAAAGAATCATTAAGATCTAG
>JAITXQ010000020.1 GCA_031284675.1 Rickettsiales bacterium
CATATTTGAATACGTAGAAATTTTTTATAACAAACAACGTAAACATTCTACTATTAACTATTGCATTCCTGAACTTTTTGATGCATCATTTCCTTGACAAAAACGTCTTAACTTTCTCTTTACTTTTTCTGGGTAAGGTCAGCATTTCTTTTAAATGCTGAATCTTTTCTCGCTTTTCTTTATCCTCCTGACTAGCGTGCAGCTTTGCTAATACCACTATATCAGGTAGAACTTTTGCTGAAATTTTATAAAGACGTGATGAATTTATTTCTTTTTTCATCTCTGTATACAGCTCTTTCTGCTTCTCTTTTGAAAATTGTGAAAGATGGTTTCTGAAATTTTTAACTTGACGGTAAGTAGAGTTAGCTATATTGCCAATCATTACTATACAACCTAGTGTAATAAGAGGTGCAGTAACAGAAAGAGCTATGGGACTACTAAATAATGCAATAGAAACTGCAGCACTAGTTAAAAATAATACGTTGCACAAGATGTCCAAACAAATGCCTTAATTCTATGTTTATCCTTTCTTTTTGCTTCCGGCGTTTCCTCGTAATTACATTTTTTATATAAGTTTTTTTCTCTAAAATAGTTAACAAAAGAGTATGTATTAAAAGTAAGCGATATTGCGTTAAAAAAGACACCTGTACCAATATTACCAAGCAATATGTTTGCTACACCTATTTGTTGACTTATAATGTCTATCAACTTGATATAGTGTTTTCTAAAATGAATGATAAACTTTCATTATGAAATCACCAGCTAAAAACTGCAAGTTCGTATATTGATACATTATCATTTATTTTAGAAAACACTATAGTAACTGACATACCTGTGTTAATAGTGGACAATATTATTATTAATGGATTCAACCAAGTGCTTAGGGCCTTTTTTACTCCTTTTTTTGCATCTTGTGTATCGTTCTTCACCTTAACATTAAAATTAACTATATATTTAAATTATAAAGATATATAGTTAAAAATTTATCCATATTGTAGTAATTATTTACCTTGAGTGTTTCTTCCAACTTTAACAAAAAATAAATTTTTAGGATCCAGTAAAGAATTCGCTAATGCGTTTACTTCTTCGAATTTTACATCATTGATATTGCCTACAAAGTTATTTATATGATTAATATCGCAATTATTTATCTGAATATTGTCTAATTTTGCAACTATGTTGTTATTGTTAAACATGGAGAAAATATAGGAATTTACCATGCTGATTTTTGTGTCTTTGTACAATTGTTTGTCAATGCCTCCTTTTTGAACCCTGCTCAATGTATCTTTTACCGCTGATATAGATTGATTGGCTGTAAAGCTGTCAGTATTAATACTTCCGGCTATAACGTCTCCATGTTTATTGTTAAGAATACTTGCGCTGATACCATAAGTAATACCCAAATTTTGCCTAAGTTCTTTCATTAATATTGAATTCAGTCCCATGCCACCAAGCGCATTAATCAAGACACTAGCGTTATAATAATTAGGATCGTTATAAGCTACACCCTTTTGAGCAAAAAGTATCACACTTTGCGGTATATCCATAAAAATGTTCTTACTTTCTGCAGGACTAAAATCATTTTTCACAGGTATTTTTCTAATTTTTGATCTTTTTGATGGTAATTTAGATAAATATTTATCTAATAATGTAATAATTTCTTCTTGTTTTGTGCAACCAACAACACTGATAACGATGTTATCTTTAGTAAAATTACGCCTTATGTATGTTAGAACATCGTCTCTGGTAATGCTCGTTATAGTGTCAAGAGTCCCATATTCACTTTTTGAATAAGGGTGCTTTTTAAACAACAACGTATTCAATTCTTTTACAGCAACAAAATAAGGATCTTTTTCAAGGTGATTGAAATTGACTTTGGCAATTTCCAACACTCTATTTAATCCTTCAGGGTCAACTTTAGGACGCATTATAGCATCACTCAGTAGTGAAATCCCTTCTTCTAGGTTTTCTGATAAAGTATCTAATGAAATTCTAAATGTTTCTAAATCAGCACTAAAATGTAGGCTTATTCCTTTATCTTCAAGGTTTTTAGCAAAGTTTTTAGCATCATTTTTTCCCGATCCCTCTTGAATTACTAAAGAAGTAAACCAAGAAAGCCCTTGCTTTTTTGAATCTTCATACACATAACCTGCATCTTTAAACGAGATATTTAGCGAAACTTTTGGTAAATCACAGTTTTCCACAAATAGAAACTTAAATCCCTTCTTAGTAGTAACTTCCTCTACTTGGATTTTATCGCTTGCATGCGAGTTAAAACTTAAGCAGAAAAAAAACAGAAATATAATTTTACTTATTCTCATAATTACTACCCCCTTTTGGCAATAAACGACCAATTAACTTATTAGCAGAAAAGATAGTGCGGATTTTGTTATTTACATCCTCTAAAGTCACATCATTTACTTTGCTATATGAAATATCTATTTCATCAAGTGGAATGCCAAGTGCTAAGCGTGAGCCATAAAAAACTGCTATATTCTCTAAGCTAGATAGGTTATCAAACTGTGCTACTTTGTATCTATACTTTGAGTTTTGCAACTCCTCATTCGTTATCCCTTCAGATATAAAACTATTAATAGCATTGTTTAATTCTCTCTCAACAGTGTCTAAATCAACGCCGCTTTTTGGAATTATCCCAATATCAATGTAGCCATCACTAAAAGCTAAACCATCATAATAAGCAAACACTGATACTGCTACATCTTTGTCTAGAACTAAGTCTTTGTATAGCTGGCTGGACTTGCCATCCCCTAAAATGTTAACCGCCAAATCAACAGCAAAAACTTTATTTATATGCTCAAATAAAGGAACACGATAACGAAAATATAAAACTGGTTCTTTTACTTCAGTACTTTCTAAGGTCACCGATAGACCTGCATTATGTACTGGATCCTGATTTGGGTAATGTCTAATTGTAGACTTAGCTTTAATTTTGCCATATTTCTCTTTTGCTAATTTCACTACTTCATCAAATTCCACATCACCAACAATCAGCAGTATTGCATTGCCGGGATGGTAATAATTATCATGAAATCTCGTTATATCATCCTGATTGTAAGTTTTGATATCGCTCTCCCAGCCAATAACAGACCTGCCATAACCTGTACGGTAAAATGCACTATTCATTTCTTCCCATAACAAGTTGTTAGGATGATTATCAAATCTCATCTTTCTTTCTTCTAGTACAATGTTTTTTTCTCTATCTATTTTGTCTTGAGTAGCATTAAAGGTGCCCATTCTATCTGCTTCAACTTCCATTGCAAGTGGTAAATCTTTTTTGAGGACTAACTCGTAGTAACAGGTATATTCTTTAGTGGTGGACGCGTTAAATTGAGCCCCGATACTACTCATAGTGGATTCTATGTTTTTAAACTTTCCTGTAGTTTCAAACATTAAATGTTCAAAGTAGTGAGCCAATCCTGCTTTGCCGATCGGATCATCCATTCCCCCAACTTTATATATCACTGCATGCAAAACCGCTGGAATCCAATGATTAGGTACGACATAAACATCTAACCCATTGTTGAGTTTAGCATATTTTATATTGTGCTCTATACTTGAAGCATTCAAAGAAATTGGATAAGTGAAAAAAAGTGCAGGTAATATAAGAAAACTAAAGAACTTGTGAAGCATTATTTTGACCTAATATGATTGAATGAATATATTGAACATTTATTAACAATTAGTTCATTCCTCTTATTTAGAAATAAACATATCATATATATACCATTTGTATAACAGTGTAAACATTCCGCAGACTATATATAAATCTGCTAAATTAAAGGCTGGCCAATACCAATCATCAATATGAAAATATATGAAATCATATACAGCTCCCCAATAGACCCTATCCACTACATTTCCGATTGCTCCACTAATCATCAGAGAAAAACCAAGGTAAGTTAATTTATCGTTAGACTTGTATATCAAGTATGCAAGTATACCAATTATTAGTATTGACAATGCTGAAAAAAAGAGGTCGCTATATGGTAAAGTGCTAAACATTCCAAAACTAATGCCCGAATTCCAAACTTCAACTAGCTTTATAAAGCTAGAAATTTCGATCGATTCTCCTTCGTCAATCAATGAATTGATGTACAGCTTGCTCGTTTGATCGATCAATACTATACTTAGTATAATAATTAAGCACAATTTTTTCATAAATCTGTCTTTAGCTGATAAACATTGAGTATATCATAATTTATCTGTTTTGTTAACTCGTCAACGCTATGGAATTTTTTTTCTGACCTTATGAATTTTAAAAGTTGTATATTTACTTTATGGTTATATACGTCTTCATTAAAATCGAATATGTGCATTTCTATTATGGGCTTTTTCAGATCCTTAAATGTAGGTCTCATACCAATGTTGACTACTCCATATAACCAATTTGGACTGTTATCAGAAAACGCTACTTTAGCATAATATGTACCAAATTTTGGTTTTATCATGCAATCTTCCATAGAAATGTTTATAGTTGGAAATCCTATTTCTCTGCCTCTACACGCACCTTTTGTTACAACACCAGAAACTTGATAAGGTCTGCCGAGCAATTTATTAGCAATTTCTATTTCGCCTTTTTGTATATACTCTCTGATTGAAGAAGAAGAGCAAATTTCATCATCAATTATTAATGGTTCTAATTTAGTCAAAGAATATCCATACGTTTCAGAATATTTCTCTAGGGTTAATATATTACCCAATCGTTTATGACCAAAAGTACAATTTTCTCCAACAATTATGTGTTTAGCACCATATCTACCTATCAAAATCTTACTGATGAAATCTTCGCAGCTGATCTGAGAAAAACCTTTAGTAAAATCAATAATGTATAAGTAATCTATACCATAGCTGCTGATTAGTTTCTCTTTTTGTTCTTGATCTATTAATCTAAAATTATTTCTGTTAAATAAGACAGTTGATGGGTGAGGCTCAAAAGTTAAAACTGCAGAGGATAATCCTCTTTCTCGCACTACTTTCTTTAGAGTAGAAATTGCAAATTCATGTCCTAAATGAACGCCATCAAAATTTCCGAAGGTTGCCGCTACATTATTTTCTATCCTTTGCTCACAATCATAAATAATTTTCATACAATTTGATGTTTTATACATATTTCTTATATATAATAACTATATTTTTATAAACTACAGAGATAAATCATGAAAAATGCTAAAGAAAAGGTTGTAATATATGTAAAGCAGCACTGCCCATTCTGCAAGAAAGCAAAAGAGTTGCTAGATGAAAAAGGCGTGAAATATGAAGAAATCGATGTGCTCAAAAACTCAGATTCATTTAACGACATAAAATCAAAGTATAACGTTAGAACAGTTCCACAGATCTTTATTAACGATAAGCACATTGGGGGGTGTGACAAATTGATGGATCTTGAAAAAGAAGGAAAGTTGGAGGATATGTTAAATAATAATGAAAGTTACATTGATGTTACAACCTATACAAACAACAATGACGAATGTGGGGAATTCGTTATACCACCTGATGATTTTATGTAATTTTTTATCTTGTTTTCTTGTCGTGTAACGCACGAATAGAAAAACTAGCATGCTCACCTTAAGTAATTTTTAATGAATTAAAAATACAATTCATTTAGTAAATTTTTTTAGATGAGGGGAAAATGACAGAAAATATTTCAATTGTTAGCAGAAACTTAGTTAGTATTGAATTAGTTAACAAACAAGATTTAGAGAATTTCATCAAGATTTTTACAGTACTTGATAAACATATAGCAGCTAAAACACTTTTCGCAGAAGAAGTGAGGATAGAGTACAGACAGCATAATAATGTAGAAATTGTTGAACTATTAAAAGGTACAAGTTTTACATATCATGATGTTGAAAATGTATTGAGCCACCTGAGTAAACACGGAATGAAGGTGCCCAGCAGCGTTATAGCACACACTCTTTTTTCTGCATATAGTAATGCACTTGAGTCTAAGGATGTAGCATTTTCCTTTTTTGAAGGCTCTCCACAATTTAACATCAGAGTAAATAAGAACACCTTCATAATAACTCCTATAAGTGAAGAGAATTTGAAATTACTAAGGATATAGAGAACATTTTATGTGATTTTATAACAAATGAAGACAGTGAGTTTGCTATAGAGCAGTTAAATAGGCTCAACTCAGGAGTTTCTCCGGATACTCCGAGAATCATCACTAAAACTATAGATAAACTTGTTAAGTTTCACTAAGGTATACGAGAGCCAATAGACTTCTTGTATTACCTTCTGTCATCCAAGTAGCTTGGCTACTTGGTTCTTTTTTTGGGTTCCAGCGCTATGTATATAGCTGTACAAACATTGTAGCCGTTATTCAAGTAGCTCATAGAAATGCAAAAATCACTTGACAAACTCTGCCAGCCCCCTTACCATTATACTGAAGGTATTCAGTTATCTTCAATCTGTGCAGATTAAACGACGAAAGTATAACGTAGTTGGCGTCTTATATTTAATTTTTTGCACTATGTGCACCTTATGTCTTTATAAATTTTACCTAGACTTCTAGGTTTTTACCTATACAAGATGAAACGCGCTTATAAAGCGTTTAAGACAGTAGAGAATGCCAATTTGAAGGATTAGAGAGTGAAAACTAGCTACCACGGGATTTCTTTTGCCTTTTTTTCTGCTTAGTAAATTTCTTAAATATTTATAGCTAAAGTAATTTAAGAGCCCGTGAAGGGTGTCATTCCAGTGTCTAGGCACTGGGATCTAGGAATTTTATTAAGTTGGTGAGTGTAAAAGTAGCCAACCTTACGTTAAAACACAACGTTCTTGATGAGATTGCATAAAAAACTGGATTCCAGACTGGAATGACATCATAGGGGCACTGGAATGATACCATTATAGAGTGAAATGAGATCCCAGTGTTACGCACTG
>JAITXQ010000084.1 GCA_031284675.1 Rickettsiales bacterium
CAAAACAGTTTTGTTATATCTTCCATGGGTAACCTCATCTATTTTTTTTGTATTTGTTGAGTTTACCCTACTCTCCTGCCTTTTCTATTCTCTTTTTAATCCAGAATTAGCGTTTGTAGCCAATCAATTCTTGAGTATAAAATAAAAATATCGCTGTAGTAATAAAGTATGCTAATCAGGAATTTAATAAAACAAGCAACTCAAGTAGGAAATAGTGAAAACTTAATACGATATATCGAATATCTCTATCAATTTGAGAAGTTCAGGAACACATTAAACCTCACTTTGTTACTAATAAAGCAAAGTAGACTTTCGTTTGAAATATATCAAGAGGGATTAGCGGATATGGAAGAGGGAGTGTGCAAGACAATTCGATCTTCCGGTGTGAGTAGATATGTTATTGTACTGAGGAAGTCAACCCCATACATTATAGTGCATGAGCTTTCACATATGGTTGAAAACGAACTGAACTTAAGTTTGGAGCAGGAATTCCTTCATAAAGTTTACCAAGATGTTGAGCAGAATTTAAAGCAAGCAAATGTTCTTATACAGAAAATTATCGGTCAAGTCATATTTAAGGAGATACAGGCTTATCAAAGTGCAAAATCACGTGCATCTGAATTGTTTGCACGCTATTTTGAGCTATTCGCTTGGGCACAGGAGGTTTACCCTAAAGATAAAGAGTACCTAATTCGTACTCAAGATTTAAACAAAGTGTTCCTTGCTACTGACCAATGGAAAAAGAGCTTCCTGGATCCACAAATAATGGATATAATAGATAAGGAAATCAAGGAATACAGCAATAAAACTGCCACTAAAGACGTAACCAAAGTGCAAAGCAGTTGGACTAATAAATTTTCTCCTGGGGGCAAGAAAATTAGCTCTATATTTGGAGATGATAATTAGCTTAGCGACAGTCCATTTTGCAGTTAACTTCTACAGCGTTTTAAGATATAGTTTTGATAATAAAGTGCTCGGATATACATGAAAACTACTTTAGCTGTTGAAACAAGCTGCGATGAAATTGCGGTGGCAATTGTAAATAGTGATAAGCAAGTCCTTGCTCACGAGATTCTTTCTCAAACAGCACACAAAAAACGTGGTGGTGTGATCCCTGAGATAGCGTCACGTGCTCATATGGAGCATTTAAGTAGTCTAATAAAAAGCGCTGTAGAAAAATCTAACCTCAATTTTCGCGATTTGGATGCGATTGCAGCCACATCAGGACCAGGGCTTATAGGTGGATTAATAGTTGGTACAATGATGGCTAAAGCGATCGCACATGTAACACAAAAGCCATTCATTGCAGTTAATCACTTAGAAGCACATGCATTAGTAGTTAGGTTACTATATGAGGTTAGATTTCCGTTTTTAGTCCTATTAATATCAGGAGGCCACTGTCAATTTTTAATTGCACAGGATGTAGGTAAATACATTAAACTTGGAGAAACGCTCGATGATTCACTAGGAGAAGCGTTTGATAAAGTTGCTAAGATGTTGGGTTTAAGCTACCCTGGAGGCCCGTTGATTGAAAAGTTAGCTAAAAAAGGCGATGGCACAAAATTTAAACTTCCAAGGGCAATGATAAAACGTTCTGGATGTAATTTTTCATTTTCTGGAATCAAAACAGCAGTAAAAAACTTAGTGCAAGAACTCGAAATAAGCGAGCAAAATGTGTGTGATGTGTGTGCTTCGTTTCAAGAGTGTATTAGTGATATATTGTTGGACAGGGTCAGCAATGCGATTATTATGGCTGAATCTTTAAATATCAAAATCAATGGCTTTGTCATTACCGGCGGAGTTGCAGCAAATAATTTCTTGAGAGAAAAATTGAAAAAACACATAAACTTAAACATGTTTTTTCCTCCTAACAACCTATGTACAGACAATGCAGTAATGGTTGGATGGGCAGGAATTGAAATGTTACAGAAGAATTATATAGATTCTCTCAATTTTGCACCAAGGCCAAAGTGGGAATTAGAAAGTTATTAAAAACTCGCAATTCTGAATTAGGTAATGAAAGAAATATTAACTATACTTCTTTTTACTATTGTTTATATTTTTTATTCACATATATTAATATTTTATTACATTAACTTAAAGTAAGTAACCGCCGTTAATATTTTTGCAATAAAAATTGTATATGGTGCATGTAATCAAATTAAGAGGAAGATTGTGGAAATTACGCCATCAATAAAAAAAGAATTGAAGCAAAGTACTCTATATGTTTGCTTAGAAAAATGCAAAAGTGCATTTTGGTTCATTTTTTGGTTTAGCTCAGGAATCAATTTATTGATGTTGTTCCTGCCACTTTATACCTCTCAAGTGCTTGATCGAGTGATATCAAGCGAAAGTGTATCAACGCTAACTATGCTGACAATTATCACTTTATCTGCATTTGCATGTTCTGCAATGCTTGAAACTTGTCGATATTTAGCCATGGCAAAAATCGGTGATTGGATCGATAAAACTGCAACACCAGACCTGATAGTAAGATCAATCAGGCTAACATCAGTACAGAGCTCAACTTCAAGTGGTGAAGCAATACGAGATCTCGGGGTAATAAAAAACTTCATTACAGGAAATGGTATATTCTCGCTGTTTGATACTCCATGGTCATTAATTTACCTTGTTGTGATCTTCATGATACATACCTCCACGGGATTTATAGCTATTGCTGGAATCATTATATTAGTCTCTATGACAATATGGAATGAGCTTGCCACTAAACGAATATTACAAGAAACCAACGAAGAAACTATACGGAATATCAATGCCATAGATGTTGCAACAAGAAATGCAGAGGTGGTTGAAGCTATGGGTATGGCAGAATTCATAGTCTCTGATTGGTGTAAACGAAATGATCAGAATCGAGCAATGCAAATAAAAGCACAAAATCGCTCTAATGTGATTACCGGTATCACTAAGTTTTTGCGCTCAACTTTGCAAATATCGGTGATCGGAACAGGTGCATTACTTGCAATTACAGCTCATAAGACTGCCGGTAGCATCATCGCTGCTTCAATTTTAATGGGTAGAGTATTAGCACCATTTGATGTAGCAGTTCATACTTGGAAATTTTTAAATCAGGCTAGAATGTCATATGGAAGGCTACAAAGGCTTATATTAACATCGCCAAAGAGAGAGCAAACGATGGCTTTACCAGAACCTGAAGGGAAATTGGAGTTTGATAGAGTATTTTTTACTCCTTATGGGAGTAATAAGCCGACAGTAAAAGGAATATCATTTATGATCGAACCTGGAGATGTAGTTGGTGTCATTGGTGCGAGTGCTTCTGGTAAATCGACCATTGCAAAACTAATCGTTGGTGTATGGAAACCAATATCTGGTGTAGTAAGGCTGGATGGCGCTGATGTATACACTTGGAATCGAGAAAATTTTGGTAATTATATTGGTTACTTACCTCAAGATATTGAGTTATTTAACACTAGTATCAAAGCTAATATTGCTCGCATGAGGCCAGATCCAAATCCTGAAGAAATAATCAAAGCAGCAAAAATTGCAGGAATACATGAATTAATACTAAGCTTACCAAATGGATATGATACAACAATAGGAGGGGCTGGAGGAGTAACGCTCTCTGGTGGGCAAAAACAGCTATTGGGTCTTGCGAGAGCTTTTTATGGCAATATAAAGCTTTTGGTACTCGATGAGCCAAATGCTAATTTAGATAGTAACGGAGAGGCATGTTTAATTAATGCTATTGGCATTGCAAGAAAACAAAATACTACTACTGTTATCATCACTCACAAGCTACCGTTATTATCTGTAGTTGATAAAGTGATCCTCATGTCAGACGGTGTTATTTACGCTACGGGACCAAGAGATGAGATTTTAAGCAAATTAGTTGCTACATCATCAAATACCACAAAAGATGAACGCTCTTCAGTGAATGGTTAGTAAAAAAGGGAAGCGTGTGGTACTTCCCTTTACCTTATAATCTACTTATTTACCAATGCACTCAGATGTTTTTTGTTCCTCTTGCTTTTTGTGTCTCTTGAAAAGCTTATTCAAGAGAGATGTGCTTTTCGCTTTACCATCCACTGGATCCACATCGTTTATTTTTGTTGCAGGAGAAGTTTTACGTTCCGATTGAAGTGTCATTAGGCTTTTTCAAGCTTTTGTTTTGATAGTGGTTCTTGCGGCTTTAGAATCAGCACAAGGTGATGAATAACCACTATAAACGCTAATTCTGGATTAAGGAAGGAAGAAAGTATAGGAAATGGAAGGCTTTTTGGATTTCACGGAATAGGAAATGAGAGTAGAAAAGATGTGAACCAAGAAATTAACAGGAG
>JAITXQ010000074.1 GCA_031284675.1 Rickettsiales bacterium
TCTCCTGTTAATTTCTTGGTTCACATCTTTTCTACTCTCATTTCCTATTCCGTGAAATCCAAAAAGCCTTCCATTTCCTATACTTTCTTCCTTCCTTAATCCAGAATTAGCGTTATAAAGATCAACCATTTGGTAGGTCAATCTTAGGCACGCAAGATACTGTAAAATCATTTACTCGAGAAGATCTAAATAACTACATAAATAAGTATTACTTTGGCGAGAATACGCTATTTGCTGTTGTAGGAAACATTGAGCATGAGGAAGTTGTTGCATTAACCAAAGATTTTCTCTCAAAGATTCATTCTAAAGAGCTGAAAAAAAGCCAGAGTATGGGCTACACTGGTGGTGAGTATTTGGAACATCATAAATTAGATCAGGTACACTTGCTCATCGGTTTACCTAGTGTTTCTCGCTATGACAATAAATATCACACATTTCAAGTACTTGACTCTATATTGAGAAGCGGAATGTCATCATGCCTGTTCCAGGAAGTAAGAGAAAGGCAAGGGTTAGCTTACTCCGTTTATTCATTTAATTCTGGCTATACTGATATAGGAATGTTTTCCATTTTTGCCAGCACAGATAGTAGTAACTTAGATAAGCTTTTAAAATCCATAACGACAGAGTTGAAGAAGTTGTCTACAAATGATCTGAAGGAGGAAGAAGTAAATAGAGTGAAAGAGCAAATAAAATCCCAAATTTTAATGTCACGTGAAAGTGTTAGTTCTTGTGCTGAAGCATTGGGGCACTATTATGGTAACTATAATAGGTACATCAGTAAAAATGAATTAATAGAAAAAATTAGTGCAGTTACCACTGCTAACGTAAAAAAAGCAGCAGAAGAATTACTATCCCAGTACGGAAAAACCACTCTAGCTGCAATAGGGGAAATTAAATCATTGCCAAGTTACGATAAAGTGGTTTCTATGCTTAAGGCTTAGTCCGCCCTGTTATATTAATTTGACTCTTCGGAAACTTCAAAAAACGAAAAATATGTAAGAGCTCTATTGATCTATAGACTGCAAATAACACTTACTTTAAAGGATCTCACTTTACGCTGATCTTTAAGTGCTTTTCTATGATATTTTGTAAAAGTACAACTTATGAAGTCATTTTCCCTATAGGTTAAAGAATTACACTGCTTTATATGCAATGTTATCCACTCCGCATAGTCCTGATGATCGGTTACAATGAATATTTCCCCTGTTGAGAGCATTTTTTTTGCTAACAAATTTAAAAATTCCGTGTTAATTAATCGCCTTTTATTGTGGCCTCGCTTTGGCCATGGATCTGGAAAGAGAATAAAAAATCTTTCAACACTGTTATCAGGAAAATTAGCAATCAGCTCTCTTGCATCCTCCGTCCATATCAAAATATTTTTTATATTGTGTGCTTCTATGTTTGCTAACAAATTAGAAACTCCCTTTAAGTAAGGTTCACATCCTATAAATAATAGATTAGTTTCATTGAGTGCCTGGTGAAGCATATTTTCACCGCTGCCAAAGCCTATTTCTACCCATATTCTTTTCTGTGAGTTTATGATCTCTTCTATAGATTTCTTACTATTTTGGATAGAATATTTTTCCAATGTTTCATCAACATCCGGTTTTAACCGGGACCTTCTGGAAAACGACCTAACCCACTTGCTATCCTTAAATAGCATATTCTTGATACATATACAATTTTCTCACCATATTTTATATAGCTCAAATCATTCTCGAAATAAATTAACGAAAAATTACTTGTCAATAATTATTAATATTATATAATATATGAGTTCTAATAAAGTTTAAATTAAAGGTCACATTGTATGAATAATAATGATCCAGCCATAAATCTACCAATTACTGTCAGGAAATTATCATCAAATAAGTTTATAGAAGAGATATGTCAAGGTCAATTTGAGGATCAGGATAATGTTTTATTTGAAGATTCTTTTATTAATAAAATTAAAGAAGGAGATGTGGTAGAAGGTGTAATTACAAGAGTGAACCTTAACGACATCGTGGTTGATATTGGTTTAAAGTCTGACGGGAGAATTCTGATCAAGGAGCTCGGTTGTAATGATGAGATTGTTATTGGTTCTAAAATTAGAGTTTATGTGGAAAGAATTGAAGATTATCATGGTAATGTTGTTCTTAGCCGTGAAAAAGCAATTAGGGACGAAAAATGGAATAAGTTGGAAGAAGATACAGTTACAAGGGCTGAAGTAAGTGGAGTTATTAAACGCTCAATTAAATGTGGCTTTATTGTTGATCTTGGTGACGGAATAAGTGCCTTTTTACCGTTAAGTCATGTGGATTTGAAGCAAGTAAAAGACGCTAGGCACCTTGTTGAAACTGAACAAAAGTTCATCGTGCTTAAAATGGATAAGAAGCAGGGTAATATTGTAGTATCAAGAAAGCTGGTATTAGAAAAATTGCACGCTGGTGAAAAAACTAAGTTTTTAGAATCTTTAAATGAAGGCGATGTAATAGAAGGGAAAATAAAAAGCATCACTCATTACGGTGTATTCGTCGGTATTCATGAATCAGATGTAGTGGGAGTTATAGATGGATTGCTACATATTACAGATATCTCTTGGAGTAGGGTAAGTCATCCGTCTGCAGTTTTTGCTTGTGGCCAGACTATAAAAGTTAAAATTATAAAAATAGATAAGGAAAATGCTAAAGTTTCCTTAGGTGTAAAGCAGCTAGAAGATAACCCTTGGCAAGATGCGGAATCAAAATATCCGGTTGATAGTGTGCATAAGGGTCATGTAACAAGTATAGAAGATTACGGATTATTTGTTGAGTTTAGACCTGGAATTGAAGGTTTAGTGCACTCATCAGAAATAACTTGGGTTAAGAGTAATTTACCAGTAAGTAATCTTGTAACAAGAGGGCAGGAGGTACATGTAAAAATTCTTAGCATTGACATTGCTAAGAATAGAATGAGTTTAAGTATGAAAAGGTGTGTAGATAATCCTTGGCAAGTATTTGTTAATAAATATCCTCCTGGTTCTATTGTTTCTGGTGAAGTTAAGAATAATACTGGCTCATATATATCTGTTGCTTTCAATGATTCTGAAATAGATGAAAACGTAGAAGGGACAATATATGTGAAAGATTTAAGTTGGTCTAAAAATAGCTCAGATGAGATAAAAAAGTATAATGTAGGCGACAAAGTAGAAGTAAAAGTAATAAGGGCTAACGTGAATCGAACAAGAATTTGTCTTGGCATAAAACAAATAGAGTATGACTCCCTTGAAGAACTGATAAAGAAAGTTAAGGTAGGCGATAAAATGCAGGTTACTGTAGGTAAGAGAGAAGATAATGGGTTAATTGTTGAAGTTGAAAATGATGTCACTCTTTTAATAGATCAAGAGCATCTACCAGAAAATAAAAAGTTCTCTACATCAGAAAAAATAGAAGTTGAAGTATCTGGTGTTGAAGAATATAACATAATATTATCTGCTAAATGATGAGATTATATGTATTACTTATTTTAACTTTGTATAAATGGCAACAAAATCTAATATAATAACGAAGGTAGCAAAAAGACATCCTTTTTTAGATAAGATGGTTATAGCAGCTATAGTTGACAGATTCTTTGAGATACTTTCAAATACATTGAAACATCACAATAGAGTTGAAATTAGGGGGTTTTGTTCCTTTTCAATTAGAAGTTATAACTTGAAAGAAGTGAGCCATTTGATGTTACAGAAGTTCACAAAGGATCAATACTTTAAAACATATTTTCGTAGCAGTAAAAAATTATCCAACTTGATAAATGAATAAAAATTTATACTATAAATAAGATTTAAATAGAAGTTTAAGTTCACACTGTACAATAAAATTTTTAGCATTATATGCAAGTAGTAGAAATAGTTATACGTAATAACACATATAAAATATCTTGCGAAAGTGAGAAGAAGAACCATTTATTATGCCTTGTTAATAGTTTTGACAAGTTAGTTAGTTCTATATCTCAAAAAACTGGAGGTAAGGGCTCAGATTCATTAAACTTCTTACTTGCAGCACTAACTCTTGAAGATAAAATTTTAGAATTAACAAAACAGTTGGATGAAATAGGTCAAGAGCGCAAAGAGTATAGAAACGAAAAAAGAATAGAATATACTGAGGTATTAGATAGGGTAAATAAGATTATTGAGTGCATAAAGGATTAGCTTCAATAAAACAAGTAATTAAATTGACTATCTCACTATTTAAGTTAGGGGGAAGGTTTGTTTTGCGAGTTATGTAACAATATAATTCGTAATCATCAAGATCAACTATTTTTTCATACTCAATTAGTTCGTTCAGGGAAAATTTATCAAGATATTTCAATGCGAAATATCCTAAAAGTATATCGGTTTCTTTGCAACCTCTGTGCCAACTTCTATACATCAATTTTCTTCTGAGTGGTGAGGTATCTGTCATTACAATTGAACTTTTTTTAATTTAAAGATTAAATTAAACGCTTGTCAAGTGAGGCGTGTTTTAATATACTTAAGATTTGGTTAAGATCTAAATATACAGGTGGGGTTAATTTCTAATCTTATTCATCAATTTAGCGATGGAATATATTATTTTTTGTCATTTTCCTTAATCATCTCTGTTATAGTGTTTGTGCATGAATATGGGCATTATATTATTGCAAGAGCATGCAGAGTTAAAGTTGAATCTTTTTCTATAGGTTTTGGTCCTGAAATTTTTGGTTTTAACGATAAGTCTGGAACTAGATGGAAATTAAGTGCTGTTCCACTGGGTGGTTATGTTAAAATGCTAGGGGATACTAATGCAGCAAGCGTCCCAGCTGACCAACAAGAATTAACTGAAGAAGAAAAGTTGTATTCATTTCATGCAAAACCGCAATATAAAAAAGCAGCAGTAGTTTTTGCAGGGCCTTTTGCAAATATGATATTTGCTGTTATAGCTTTTACAATGTTTTTTAGCACAGCAGGTTATTATCGCACTCCGCCGGTGATCGGAAATGTAATCGAAGGCAGTGCAGCAAAACAAGCTGGTTTATTACCAGGCGACACTATTACACAGATCAATGAGTATAAAATAAAATACTTTGAAGATATCTCACGTGTGATAATGTCGAACCCCAAAACGAGAATGGAAATTGAGTATAGCAGAAATAATGAGGAGCATAGAACTAGCCTAACTCCATTGACAATTGAGGATAGAGACGTTTTTGGCAACATAATAGAAAGAGAAACTATAGGGATTACTTCAGTTAATATAGTGGGGTTGAAGAAATCGTCTTTCCTTGGAGCTGTAAACCTATCAATCAGTGAGACTTATCACACTATGTGTTTAACAGTAAAAGCTATTTTTCAAATTATTGTTGGTAAGAGAAGTGCAAATGAAATAGGCGGACCAATAAAAATTGCAAAATATTCAGGGCAATCAGCTAAGAAGGGATTTATTATGGTTTTGTATTTCATGGCAATTATCTCAGCTAATTTAGCTGCAATTAATTTGCTGCCAATCCCACTACTGGACGGTGGACATTTATTTCACTATATTATAGAAGCAGTTATACGTAGAGATTTAAGTTTGAAATATCAAAAATATGCAGCTACTTTTGGTGCTTCCGTATTGTTTTTGCTGATGGCAATTGCAATCTCGAATGATATTAGGAATCTTTTTTAAGATAAACATGAAAAAGCTATTCTACATACTAATAGTAATTTTTATCTCTTTTCCAGCTCTACTTGTTGCTTTAGAAAATAAGGAAAAAGTGCAGATAAAAGATATTAAATGCATTGGTAATGAGCGGGTAAGCAATCAAACAATAGGTTTTTATATAAAATTGGAACCTGGTAATTATGTAAATGATGATGATATAGATTCGATTATAAAAGGTTTATATAAAACAAAG
Source organism: Rickettsiales bacterium (assembly GCA_031284675.1). Lineage (GTDB taxonomy): Bacteria > Pseudomonadota > Alphaproteobacteria > Rickettsiales > Anaplasmataceae > Wolbachia. The sequence continues at coordinate 5,875 of JAITXQ010000074.1, forward strand.
TTATTTGCTAGTGTTAACGCTTACATCGATGATGAAAAAAATTTAGTAGTAAAAATTCAAGAAAATCCACTAATTAACAGGATAATATTAAAGGGCAATAAATTATTTAACAGCAAAGAGCTGCTAAATAATGTAGTTCAGTCAAAATCGCTAACTATTTTTACTGAAACAAAATTGCAAAACGATTTAGTGAATTTAGTCACTACTTATAGAAATAACGGTAAGGTTGGTGTTAAAATTGAATATGAGCTGAATAAGTTTGATAGTAATAGGGTCAATCTAATTTTTAAAATAAAAGAAGGTAAAACCTCTAGGATTAAAGATATAAGATTTATAGGCAATAAAAACTTTTCTGAAAATGAACTAGAGCAAGCTATTAAAATACATAGCAATGATATATTTAGTAAGTTATTTAGAGCCATTTTTAAAGGCGGGAATCATTATTCACCGCAGTATTTGTTGATTAACGAGGAATCGCTTGATCGCTTTTATTCGTCTAAGGGATATATCCACAATAATATTCAGCCAATTGCTGAGGTTGATAATGATAATCAAGTGGTGTTAACTTTTTTGATTGATGAAGGACAGCAATATTTATTTGGAAGTAATGAAGTTAATATTGAAACTGAAATCCAAGATCTAAGCCTAAAAGAAGGAATAGTGGAGCTCATAACAGAAGAAAACAATAAGATATTCAATAGGGTTAAGATTAATAATACAGTAGAAAAAATAAGCAAGCATTTAAATGAGAAAGGCTATATATTTGCAAAAGTTGATCCAAAATATGCACAACGTGGCAATGTTGTAGATATAACTTACAAGATACTGCCGGGCAAAAAGATTTATATAAATCAAATTACAATTGATGGTAATGATCGCACTTTAGATAAAGTGATTAGAAGTAAGCTAAGTATAGCAGAAGGCGATGCATACAACATATCTGAAATTCAAAAATCGCGTAAGAAACTGATAGGTAGTGATTTTTTTGAAACAGTAAAAATAAACAGTTATGCAGTTAATGACAATGCAGTGAATCTTGATTTAAATGTTAAAGAAAAAAGAACTGCCTCGTTGTCTTTAGCAGGAGGTATATCTTTTCCTGGTGGAGCATTTGTTAAAACTGATTTTAAAGACCATAATTTATTTGGTAGTGGTAAAGAGCTCTCTTTTGCTCTTGAGAAAAATCAATACTCATTTTTAACTGACATAGAGATCGTTGAAAATAACTTTAACGATTCCGATACATCATTAGGTGCGGGTGTATTTTATGAGATGCAAGATAAACCACACACTAACTTCGACAGTTGTGATATGGGATTTTCAACAAAATTATCATACAAAGTTATAGAAAACTTAACTAACTCCATTCGCTATTCTTATAAATATAACCATATAAACATGGATAATAAGGGCGGAAAAGACAGTGATATCTCTAAAATAATACGGGACCAGGACCGTGAAAATATGATCTCATCAGTGGGATACACATTAGCATATAATAAACTGGATAACCTATATGCTCCAAAAGAAGGGTATTTATTGCGTTTAAGTCAGGATATCTCAGGGCTTGGAGGAAACGTGAATTTCCTAAAATCTGAGTTCTTATCTTTTTATACGCACCCTATATTAAGCAAAATTGACGATGATATAATAATACGCTTTAAGATGGCGGCAGGTCATATTTTTTCTTATACCAATAAAGAGCTAAACATTGGCCAACACTTTTTTAAAGGTGGTAATGAGATTAGAGGGTTTGATCTTTCTGGTATCGGACCAAGAACAAAAGACAACAATAAAAGCTCATTGGGAGGCAAAACTTACTTTAATTTAACACAGCAAGTAGATTTTCCACTACCAAAGCTATATGACTATATTGGCATCAAAGGCTCATTATTTGTTGACTATGCAACACTTTTTGGCTTAGATTATACAGATGAGAAGTATAAAAGGGAATACAACGATAGTAGGCTTGTGAGAGTGTCACCAGGTTTTGGAGTTTCAATGCCTTCTCCTTTTGGTAGATTTAGATTGGATTTCGGATTTCCTTTAGTAAAGGAATCTTATGATATAATACCATCACCAAATATTAAATTTTCTATTGAAGCGGGGATTTGAATGAAATATATACAGTTATTTATATCAGTTATTGCCTTAGTTATTTCCTTATTTGTGGGGTATAAGTTTGTAGAATATCAACCTCAGGGTGCGTTTAACACAAAAGCTGCCATTATTGATAGTGACAAAGTTATTAATGAATCTCTTGCTCTGCAAAACATACAACAGCAAATAAAAGAGCAGAATTCTAGGTTACAACAAGAATTTGAAAAAGAGTTAGAAAAATTCAAACTATCAAAAGAAGAATTTGATCTTTTATCAGAAGAAGCTAAAAAGGAAAAGACGGAGCAATTCAACAATTACGCTGTCAAGGCTAGAGAAGACTATGCTAAAAAAATGTCATATTTAGAAGAAAGTTATAGAGATGCAGTAGATAATATTTTTAATAAGATAAAAGAAGTTGCTAAAAAAACGGCAGAAAAAAATAACGTAGATTTGGTACTATTTATTTCAAAGAAAAACCAAGTTTTATACTCTATGGATGAAGTTGATTTATCGGATGTAGTATTAAAAAATATAAACAAGAAAATACCAGAATTTGCTTTAAAAAGCATTAAATAGGCTTATTCTAGGAATATTATGCAATTTAATATCAGTGATATCATAAAAATACTACCACATTCTTATCCATTCCTCTTAGTAGATAGGGTTATAGAGTGTGATCCTGGTAAAAGTATAAAAGCAATTAAAAACGTGACTTTCAACGAGCCATTTTTTATTGGCCATTTTCCTGGTCATCCGATAATGCCTGGAGTTTTGATAATTGAATCTCTAGCTCAGGCATCTGCAATATGTGTTCTTGGTAAAGAAAGTCAAAGTACAATGGAAAACAAAATTGTTTACTTTATGTCCATTGAAAATGCAAAATTCAGAAAGCCAGTTACTCCAGGGGACACGTTGATTCTTCAAGCTAACATTAAAAATGCACGTTTAAGTGCGTGTAAATTCGAGTGCATTGCATATGTTGGTAAAGAAAAGGTTGCAGAAGCAACGATTTTAGCTATGTTGCAAGACACACAAATTCGATAATTTTCATCTATAAAAAACTATCTCTATAGCGTGCACACTGTACAATATAGCAATGCAGCTAAATTTTAACATCTCATTTTCGAATCTATATGCCCGTGATGGATTAATAAAATTAGATGAGACATTTTTAAATTATGTCAAATCGTGCGATGAAAATTTATTTTATTCATTAACTGAAGCAAGAGAAAAAACAGCCTCCTCCTCGGTGTCATTCCAGTGCTTGACACTGGAACATCCAATGTCAATTAATCAAATGACAGATAGCCAGTTGATTATAGATCTTTCGTACTTACTTGATAAATTTATTGTAAAACTTTTCAATGTTGAAAAAGAAATAGAGGAGCTGAAGAAAAAACATAACGACTTTGCTGTAATATATAAATGCAAAAGGTTATTTGTTCAACGCTACGCATTGAAGAAATATACTGATACAGCAAATATAGATATTGATTATGTCACTAACAAACTAAATCATTTTCTCACTTCACCAACAACAGAAAAAAATTTTGCCGGGCAGGTGATGCATTGGTTTGAAGATAAAGAGAATCACAAAGAGGAAGTAGAACTTGCAGCACAATATGCAGCATGGAGAGTGAAAAGTAAGCAGAGTATATTATTTAGCATACATAAAAAACTCGACCACGAAAGTCTTATATCATTTTCTAAGAAAGAAGTAGATAAAGTTGAAGTGCTATATTCAAACGAAATAAAAAGACGATATGGTTTTGACCTAACAAGTGAAAAGACTAGTTTAGATAAAGCACTAGATAATGCTCACTACTGCATATTTTGTCATAAGCAAAATAAGGATAGCTGCTCAAAGGGGCTAATCAACAACGATGATACTTTTAAAAAGTCCCCACTTAAAGTTGAACTGCACGGCTGTCCGCTAGAGCAGAAAATATCAGAAATGAATCTGGTGAAAAGTGAAGGGTACAGCATAGCAAGTCTTGCAATTGTGATGATAGATAACCCATTATGTGCAGCTACTGGACATAGAATATGCAATGACTGCATGAATTCGTGCATATATCAAAAACAAGAACCCGTGAATGTGCCAATGATTGAAACAAGAATTTTGGATGATGTGCTCAATTTACCGTATGGATTTGAAATATATTCTCTACTTAGCCGTTGGAATCCTTTAAATTTTCAGCGTCCATTGCCAAAAGGAAACACTGGAAAAAATGTCCTAATTGTGGGCCTTGGTCCTGCAGGTTTTAATTTAGCTCATCATTTATTAAACGATGGGCATAACGTTGTCGCCATTGATGGATTAAAGATTGAGCCTTTGATCGATAATTTCCAGCTAATTAAAGATTTCAAACATGAAAAGTTGAGTGAACGCACAGCCGGTGGGTTTGGTGGAGTAGCAGAATATGGCATTACCTCCAGATGGAATAAGAATTACTTAAAAATTATCAGGTTATTACTAGAAAGACGTGAAAATTTTGCAATTTATGGCGGCATTCGTTTTGGTGGCACAATTACCGTGAAAGATAGCTTCAATCTAGGTTTTAATCACATCGCCTTGGCGCTTGGCTCAGGTAAGCCTCGAATGATAAAAATAAAGAATATGCTAGCTTGTGGGGTGCGTATGGCATCTGACTTTCTTATGTCGTTACAACTTACTGGTGCTCTTAAGTTTGATTCCATAGCAAATCTGCAAGTGCGCATGCCGATAGTTGTCATAGGTGCAGGACTCACTGCAATTGATGTTGCTACTGAAGCTTTAGCATACTATCCGATTCAGGTAAAAAAATTTTTTCTTCGTCACGAGATATTGGTTGGTAAATATGGAAGGGACTATGTTGAAAAAGATTGGACAGAAGAAGAACGCGAAATTGCGAATGAGCTTACATTGCATGCACAGTTGATCCGAAAGGAACAAGAATTAGCGAAAAAAGAGAATAGAGAAGTAAAAATATTAGAGTTAATGCAGAGCTTGGGGGGAGTGAAAGTTATATATAGAAAAGAGTTGAAAGATTCACCAAGTTATCGATTAAATAGCGAAGAGGTACAAAATGCATTGTCAGAAGGGATTTACTTTATCGAAAACTTAGAGCCAGTTGAAATTGTGACGGATAAATATAACCATGCTGAATTAATAAAACTGATAGACACAAAATCCGACGAAATCAAATGTATAAGAGCACGCTCTATTTTTATAGCAGCAGGTACTGAGCCAAATACGGTTATTACAGATGAAGATAAAAAGTACTTTGAATTGAGTAATGGATATTTCACTCACTTGAACTCGTTAGGAAAAGAAATAGACCCAATATTCTCTCCTAAGGTACAGGATAAAGATAGAATATTAGTGTATAAGAAAGACAATAAAACAATTAGCTTTTTTGGCGATCTTCATCCTTCATATAGTGGCAGCGTCGTGAAAGCTATGGCAAGTGCCAAGAACGGTTACCCTATTATTTCTCAGCTTTTGAGTGGAGTAGTTAACCAGATGCAGATCCCAGTGCCAGCTACTTGCATGACACCAAACTGCCAGACTGAACCTTCTCCTGTTACCTCAGTACCCTCCCTTGTCATCCAAGTAGCTGACACTGGGATCCAGAAAAAAAATGCGTGGTCAAGCGTTAAAGACCAGGCTAACGAAGAATTCTTCAATAAAATCAAAGAGCAATTCACTGCAAAGGTTATAAAAGTTCAATATTTAACAGACAAAGTTGTGGAAATAGTGATTAAAGCACCACTTGCCGCAAAAAATTTTAAGCCTGGGCAATTCTTTAGATTGCAAAATTTTGAAGTTAATATCAGCAAAGTTAATAATACAAAACTTGCTATGGAAGGTATAGCCGTAACTGGCACTGAAGTGGATAAAGAAAAAGGAATAATCTCCACTATTGTACTTGAAACTGGCGGTTCCACTAATTTATGTAAATATTTTAAAGAAGGTGAACAAATAATTCTTATGGGTCCAACTGGCAGCCCTACTGAGGTTTACTAGGTCTAGCTATTAAAGTGATGCCAAATTTTATTTCAAAAAGTAAATAATCTACTAACACTCGTGCACAAATTAAAAATAAATTATGCACGAGTGTAGCGCTATAAATTGAGCGTGTTATACTACAGCTTACCTCACTATTAAAGCTATCGGTCAGATTAGATTAAAAACCTAATCTGACCGGTTTCTCTATAACTAAACGCTAATTCTGGATTAAGGAAGGAAGAAAGTATAGGAAATGGAAGGCTTTTTGGATTTCACGGAATAGGAAATGAGAGTAGAAAAGATGTGAACCAAGAAATTAACAGGAGATC
>JAITXQ010000076.1 GCA_031284675.1 Rickettsiales bacterium
TCTCCTGTTAATTTCTTGGTTCACATCTTTTCTACTCTCATTTCCTATTCCGTGAAATCCAAAAAGCCTTCCATTTCCTATACTTTCTTCCTTCCTTAATCCAGAATTAGCGTTAGTAGGATAGAACAACCCTATTCTTCCTCAAATAACATAAGAAATATAAACTTGACGCAAACAAGATAAATGAAAACACTTGATGAGCTATGGCAATGGCTATTGGTATGTACAACAACAAAGTAACCACTCCTAAAATGATCTGAATGATGACGGAGAGCAGCATAATATATACCGGTTTTACATTAGCATTTTTTATTGTTAGTGTTACTGTCAAAACTAATATCAGTAATGCTAGTGCTCGGTGGATAAATTGCACTGTTACTCTGTTCTCAAAGATATTTAGCCATGTAGGCTGTAAGAAAAATAAATCTTCTGGAACGATGTGCCCGTCCATTAGTGGAAAAGTATTGTAAATTAAACCAGCATTTAATCCCGCAACAAGAGCGCCGAAAATTATTTGCATCATGATCAGAATCAAAATAATTCCTACGTAGTATGTGGTGTTACCACTGACCTTAAGTTTTGTTTGTTGTGGCTTTATCTGATAATCAAAAAATTGATATGACAATAATGCAAAAATGACTAATGCTAATAATAAGTGAAGTGCAAGCCTATAGTGACTAACATGAGGTTCATCTACCAAGCCACTTTTAACCATATACCAACCAGCAAAAGCTTGTAAAGCTCCAAATAATAATGCTATAAATAGCCTTATTGCTACCTTTTTGGATATTTTTCTTTTTAGCATAAAATACATAAATGGTATGACAAAAACCAAACCTGTTAGCCTTGCAACCAATCTATGCACATATTCTATTAAGTATATAGCCCGAAACTCTTCCATGCTCATACCATAGTTAAATGCTTTATATTCAGGTGTAGTTTCATATTTTGATTTTTCTTGTAGCCAATCTTGCTCATTCAGTGGTGGCAAGGTTCCAGTGATGGGTTTCCACTCCGTGATTAACAATCCCGCTCTTGTAAGTCTGGTAAATCCACCAATCCCTACCATAAGGATTACCATGATTGAGCAAAGAAAAAGCCAAATAGCTACAGGTTTTGCTTCCATAAACCATGCTGAATTTTGTTCCATCGCTCAGGGTAAAGAATAAATTCCCACAAGGCAAGAAAAGCTGCGACACTATGTAGCAAACTATAGACCGGAAAAAATATTGATACTATATAAAAATAAAAAGGCATCTTTTGCTGTTTAACTGCTATGATTAAAAAGATCAGATTAATAATATAGATTACTATGAAGTAACACAGAAATAATTTAGTTAAAATATTGATCAATGCCAATGAAAGTAGCAAAAATGGGGTAATGAAAAACATGAAGCTCGTGGATCCAACAAAAAGATTTAACAATAGAATTCCTTTAAATCCAGTGTATTTATAAAGTGATTTTATATTTTTTAAATGAACAATATAAGTTTGCATATAACCCTTGATCCAGTGCGCTCTTTGCTTAATCCAAGCAAACACAGTAATTGGTGATTCTTCCAACGTTCCCGAATCAATAATCCTAGTTTTATAGCCCATTTGTGCAAGCCTTAAACCTAAGTTAGCGTCTTCGGTAATATTATAAGCATCCCAGAGAAACACTTTTCTTAAAATTTCTACTGAAAAATGGTTACTGCTACCACCTAAAGGTATCGGCGTGTTCATTTTTTGGAGTCCTGGCAATAAGTATTGAAACCAGTTCATATATTCTAAATAAAAGGATTTTGTCAGAAAATTATGATTATAATTGTAGTAATTTAATCTCGCCTGCACACAGGCTAATTTATCGTCACCCTGATCAAATTCAATCAGTGCTTTTTTTAATTGCAATGGATCTGGTTTATCATCTGCATCATATATTACCACATACCTTCCTCTAGCAAAACTCATAGCATAATTGCATGACTTAGCTTTTGTTTTAGGTAGAGAGTGAGGCACTTTTATTACTTCAAAATATTGTGGTAAATCATATTCTTCTATAGCTGCAAGCATTTCCTGATCATCACTTTCTATCAGAAGCTTTACACCTAATTTTGATTTTGGGTAATCCAAACTTTCAATCAATTGCTCTATCACTGCACTTTCTTTAAATGCAGGTAATAAAATAGTATATATAGGAAAATCTTCTTCTTTTAGCTTACTATAATCCACTTTTTGATTAGAGGTTTCACATAAGCTAAAAATTATAGTTATGAACTTGAACAAATAACTAGAACATCCGATTATAAATATCAATATCAAAGCAAAATATGTATATTTTTCTGTTAGTGTTAAAATTGAAATTATAGTAAAAAAAGAAGTGTAAAATATTGAGCCTAGTTTAATACCCTTGACTGAAAAATTAGGATTTTTGTAATATAAGTAGTTGCTTGCAAATTCTGAAATACCAAAGTGCGAGTTAAGAAAATCTAAAACCTGCTCACCATCCACTTTGATTAATACATAGTCAGTACTGTAGTGGGCTTCGATCCAATGGTTAATATCTTGACTTGTGGTTTCAACTATAAAAAAAGTAGTATTATTTAATTTTTGCCAAGGAACTATATTAAACTTATAGTAAAAGAGTTTCTCTTGCTCTTTACACAAATTGAAATCGAACTTAATTTTTTTTACATTATCAGCTTGAAGTAGAGACGATTGTTGCATTAAACCTAATGCAATTTTTTATTTAAGTCACGTGAAAATGAGGATATGACCTCGCTGCTACGCTTATCATCCTTATGTTTATGCATTATTTTTTTTACAGCATCAGCGGCTATACTCGCTGTATTGGCTTGTAAATCCTCAATAGCTTTTTCAACTTGGTCAGTGACTTTCTTCAAGTTAGAATGGGTATTATCATCTAACGTCTGATCCAGCTGTTGTCTATTGTGCTCAATGATACTATTAGCCTTATCAAGCGCTTCATTCATCATTTTATTAACCTCTGCATCTAATTTTTTGTATTTTTCAAAAGATTTTCTGTAATACTCTAACATATCTTTCCTGAACTTCTCAGTTTCTTCATTTGAAAATTTGCTCTTGTTACGCTTATTGTTAAGTGCGCTTTTTATCATTTTTTTTAGTAATTTATACAAAAGGATAAAACTTACCAAGAAAGCAAGATTGATAATCAGTGATATAGACATAAAAATCCCTAAAATTCTTTAGACACAAAATTAGCAACAAATTCCTCTTCAATTTCAGAATTGGTTAATTTAGTGTAGTAAATTAAAGCAATACTAGTAGCGGTTTGTTTTAACTCATCAGTATATTCAGATTTAAATTTTGCTACTTTTTCTTCAATAAGCTTGCTCATTTTTTTGTCTTCCTCTTCTAATATATTCTTAACATTAGTTCTCATTTCTTCTACCTGAGCAAGTGCATCATCTATGATTCTTTTTGCCTTTATTCTAGCTTGGTTTAAAGCTGCGCTATATTTAGCAACCTGCTTTTCTGTAAGTCTTAAAAGATGAACAGAACTATTAAAAGAATCCAATACCCTTTTACTTCTAGCGTGTATTATTTCATCTAACTTTGGTAAAAATAAACAACTTACTACAAAAAACAGCAAAGAAAAAAAAATCAAAAACCAAAAAACTTGAGAAGAGAAAGTCGATACATCAAGTTGTGGCATTACTCAAGCAACAAATATTAACAATAACGCAAGTAAAAATGCAAATAATCCCATTGCTTCAACTAGAGCTGCTCCTGTATAGACATATTTTTTCATTTTATCTTCTGATTCAGGGTTTCTTGCAAGCCCGTTTAACATAGTAGAAAATATATTCGCTACGCCAAGACCTGCCCCGAGCATACCAAATACACTTAAACCAATCGCTATAAATTTTAAAGCTTCTAAATCCATATATTACCTTTAACTGTTTCTTTACGGTATTAATTATAAAATATTCTGCAGGAAAGTCAATTACTTTACTGCATCTGACAAATATACACATGTTAAAGAGGTAAATATGTAAGCTTGTAGAATTGCAACGAACACTTCAAACCCTATCAATGCGATTATAAATAAAAATGGTATAGGAGTTAGAATTACGTTCATGTTTACGATAAACCCTGCTATTACTTTGATAATTGTATGACCCGCAATCATGTTTGCGGCTAACCTTATTGATAAGCTTATAGGTCTTGCCAGATAAGCAAATAGCTCAATAAAAATCATCATGGGTGCAAGCCATAACGGAGTACCCTTTGGCAGCAATATACGTAAAAATTCTACTCCCCTTTCCTTAAATCCAATAATTGTTATATAAATACAAACCACCATCGATAAGGCGAAAGTGACTATCACATGACTTGTAACCGTAAAACCATAAGGAAGAATACCAACTAAATTACACGATAAAATAAAAATAAATACTGTGAATATCAACGGAATGTGCCTCAGGCCTTTGCTACCAGTGTTATTTTCTATTATTGAAATAACAAAATCATATACATATTCAACTGCAGCTTGCAAATATCCTGGTATTACTGATCCCTTTCTTATTCCAAAAAGCAAAAAGAGTACCATCAATATCACCGAAATCATCATAAAAAGAGATGAATTGGTAAAGTTTATGTCATACCCAAATAACTTGGGTAATTCCATTATTGTATATACTTTAAACTGTTCTAGCGGATTTAATGCCATTTTGATCCTATAAATCTAAATTGCAACAGTAAATAAAGTATGAATTTTATAGGATAAAGTCAAGAGTTAAGATTATATAGGAATCTATATCATTATAACATTGGCGTATTAATAAAGTATGTAATTAGAGTGCTAATTACAGTCAGTGCTGTATTTTAAAATTTACCAATCTTATTAAATTATTCAACATCTTGACTTAACATCTTATTTTAACTATAATTTAATCTTTTAGTGAGATACATTATGAACGAAATAGATTTTATTAACATTAATCAACCTTTAAATTTAGAACAGGAATTTGGTAACGGATATATTAGATTCACTGACGGTTATTTTGATGAGAATACCGGTGGTTATGGAATGATAGGTCAAGTATTAGATGAAAATCATAACACGTTAGGACCACTAACCGTTGGCGGCTATGTTTGTCATTTTCACCAGGATGACCATAAGGTTAATCTTCAGTATTTCATGGAAGTAAACTTAGAAGGTGATATAAAAAAAATTCTTTCTCTTGAGAAAGGTATATAATTACAAAAGTAGGCTTCTCTGTTGTTTCTTGCAATATAGAAGCCATTTACTACAATAAACTTTAAAAGCACTACATTTTATATTACAATAACTTTTTTGTTTCTTTTTAGGCTCATGAAATTCACATTATCTTGGTTGTTAGAACACTTAGAAACCAATGCTAGTTTAGAAGAAATTACTGACAAGTTAACTCATATAGGGTTAGAAGTAGGAGATGTGATCGACAATGCCAAATTAGCTGGGTTTGTTGTTGCAAAAGTATTAGAAGTCATACCTCATCCAAATGCTGATAAATTAAAGCTATGTAAAGTAAATGACGGAAGTAAAACTCTGCAAATAGTCTGTGGAGCAAACAACGTTAGAGAAGGTATGAAGACTGTACTTGCATCTCTTGGTAGCACATTGCCAGAAAGTGATTTTACAATTAAGCCCACAAAAATACGAGGAGTGCTAAGTGAGGGGATGCTCTGCTCTGCTTCTGAACTTGCACTCACTCAAGAAGAAAGTGAAGGAATAATTGAACTTTCTGATGGTTATGAAGTAGGGGATAAATTTTTCAATTGTGACCCTGTAATTGATATAAATGTTACTCCAAACCGTGGAGATAGCTTAGGCGTTTATGGAATAGCTCGTGACCTTGCTGCAACTGGAATTGGGACATTAAAGACTTTAAGCATTCCACAACTTACCTGCTCTATAAGTTCACCAATCGATGTTGAAGTTACTGAAAGGGAAAGTTTTATTAGTGGAATATACATTGCCAATGTAAAAAATAAAAAAAGCCCAAGATGGTTAAAAGATAAATTGGAATCAATAGAAATGCGCTCCATTTCTGCAATAGTTGATATCACGAACTATATTACGATATCTTTTAATCGTCCAATGCATGCGTTTGATGCAAATAAAGTAGATGGCAAACTTACAATAAGAAAAGCAAATGATGGAGAAAGTTTCTTTGCTTTAAATGGTAAGGAATATTTACTGAATAATAATATAAATATTTATTCTGATAGTAAAAATATTCATGGAGTTGCTGGAATTATAGGTGGAAAGTGCAGTGAATGTACTCTTGAAACTACCAATATTTTTTTGGAATTAGCTTTGCTCGATCCAATCTCTATTGCTAAATCCTCAAGGGAGCTCAACATTTCTACAGAATCTAGTTACAGATTTGCACGTTCAGTTGATCCTGGATTTGCTCTTGATGGACTAAACCTTGCAGCTAAAATGATTTTGGACTTATGTGGTGGAGAAGCCTCAAGTGTAGTATCTGCTGGCAGCTTAGACAAAAAAAATAACCTAATTAATTTCGACTATCAGAATGTGAACAAATTTGGAAGTGTACCTGTATCGCCTAATGAGATATTCAATATTTTAACTAAATTAGGATTTTACATTGACAGAAAAGTTGACGGTAATTGGGATGTACAAGTTCCGAGCTGGAGACCGGACGTAACCATACCCGCTGACCTAGTTGAAGAGGTAGCAAGAATATATGGCTATGATAAAATAAAGGAAGAGCCGCTAACAGGCAACGTTGAGGTAGAAACCAATACGCAAGATGATTTGCGTATTTTAGTGGCAAGTAGAGGGTTTCATGAAGTGCTAACCTGGTCATTTATGAGTGAATCAACGGCTGAAAAATTTGGTTACTCGAATAAGTTATTTATCATCGACAATCCGTTTAATAATAACTTTAATATAATGAGGCCAAGTATTATACCAAATTTGTTGCAAGTTACTGCCGATAATATTGCTCATGGAATATCTGATCTTGCAATCTTTGAAATTGGGCCAGTTTATGATAGTCTCAACCAACCTAAGTATGTTTTAAGTGGGATAAGGACAGGAAATAATTTGCCGCGAAATCATTATAATACTGATAGGAAAGTAGATGTTTTTGACGCAAAGGCTGATTTCACAGCAGCTTTAGAGTTTTTTAACGTCAATTGCGATAATTTAACGATAGAGAGAACGGAAAAAGAATATTACCACCCAGGAAAGTCAGGAACTTTTTCTTTTAAGAATAAAGTAGCAGGTTATTTTGGAGAGTTGCATCCCAATATATTAAATTTTTTTAATATCAAACAAAAAGTTGTAGGCTTTGAAGTGATATTAAAAAATATCAAAGACTTACCTATCAACAAAAAGAAATTTATCGATTATAAATACCAAAACGTAAAGCGTGATTTTGCGTTTATTGTAAATAAGGATGTAGAAGCAGGTAACATAATCAATATGGTGAAAAAAAGCTCAGAGCTCATTACAGAAGTTTTAGTATTTGATGTATACCATGGAAATAATATAGAGCCGAATAAGATGTCTATAGCATTGTCAGTTACTTTTTGCTCTTCAACTCACACTTTAACTGAAGAAGAAATCCAAAAAGAATCAAGTGCTATAGTCAACCTAGTGTGTGAAAACACCGGAGGAACTTTGAGGTATAGCTAGAACAGATCAGATCTCCCTACATTATACCGCGAATGAATCGCGGTATCTCATTACGCTAATTCTGGATTAAAAAGAGAATAGAAAAGGCAGGAGAGTAGGGTAAACTCAACAAATACAAAAAAAATAGATGAGGTTACCCATGGAAGATATAACAAAACTGTTTTGTCT
>JAITXQ010000079.1 GCA_031284675.1 Rickettsiales bacterium
AGACAAAACAGTTTTGTTATATCTTCCATGGGTAACCTCATCTATTTTTTTTGTATTTGTTGAGTTTACCCTACTCTCCTGCCTTTTCTATTCTCTTTTTAATCCAGAATTAGCGTTAAAACAGGTGCTGAAGAAGCTGAAAATTTTAAGGATGGAATTGAAGGTTTAGCTACTAAAGCTGATCTAAAGAAAAAAGCTGACAAGGCTTATGTTGACAATGAGTTGGCTAAAAAACTGGATTCAGATAGATTGAAAACAAAGTTAGGGCGTTTATTATTAGAAGATCCTAAAATTATTGAATTGATTCAAGATGATAACAAAGCAAAATTACCAAGTTAACATAACAGGAAGTAGAGCCATTTCTACCTCTTTTTTCTTTTCTGTTGTTCAAGTATGAAAAAGTTACGGTAATTTATCCCATACCTCAACTATATCTTCACTAAAATCTATCGTTTCTGCTTTTTTAAACTTATAGCACTTGTTAATGGATTGAATTCCTAAATCTCCTATAAAAGGAGTGGCATCATTACCTAAAATTTTACCGCTACGGCAGATTATCAACCTGTCGATTAAATTATACTTTAACAGCTCTGTGATTAACACTCCTCCACCTTCAACTAATAACCTTGTTATACCAATTTCTGAAACAAGTTTTGATGCCACATCTTTTAAGCATACTTTGCCAGCATTGTTTGAATTAACTATCAAATAATTAATGTTTTTTATTTTTTTCTCTACTTTGTTATTTGTAATCACCCAAGTCTTTATTTGATCTGCAGTCTTTACAATATTATGCTCTTCATTTAATCTTCCTTGGCTATCTATAATTAGCCTTATTGGCGATCTACTTCCGAGTCCTGGTAATCTGCAAGTTAAAAGTGGGTCGTCATTAACAAGGGTATTGCTGCCAATCATAATTGCATCATATTTCGCTCTGAGCTCATGTACCCAATTTCTTGTGTCTTCACTTGTTATCCATTTGCTATTACCTGTAAATGCTGCAATTTTTCCGTCAAGAGTTGTTGCGATTTTACAGGCTATAAATGGTCTATGGAGTTTCTGAGTGGTGAAAAAACCGATATTCATTTTTTCTGCCTCTTTTTGCATAATACCTTGCTCAACTTCAATTCCCGCCTCTTTTAGAGCTTTAATACCTCTACCTGAAACTCTTTTATCAGGGTCAATTACTGCTATTATTACCCTTTGTATTTCAGCTCTTATGATTTCTGCAGTGCAAGGTTTTGTAACTCCATAATGGCAACATGGCTCAAGAGTGACATACATAGTTGCACCATGAGTTGAATCTTTAGCGTTTTGCAAAGCAACTACTTCTGCATGTGGGCGCCCGCCGATTCCTGTATAGCCCTCACCAACCACCACACCATCTTTTACAATGATACACCCAACAGCAGGGTTTGGTGCAACACTTCCAAGAGTTTTTCCTGCAAACTTTAATGCAATTGACATGAAATGGTTGTCAGTCATTAGAAAGAAGTCATTTCGTA
Source organism: Rickettsiales bacterium (assembly GCA_031284675.1). Taxonomy (GTDB): domain Bacteria; phylum Pseudomonadota; class Alphaproteobacteria; order Rickettsiales; family Anaplasmataceae; genus Wolbachia. The sequence goes on from JAITXQ010000079.1 coordinate 1,506, forward strand.
TGAAGTATCAAATATTCTTCTGTGCTCATGTATAGCAAATCTATCTGTCATACCTGAGATATAGTCACATATTACTACTGAACGCTGAGATTCATAAGCAAGCTTGCACCACTCTGTTGGAAACAATCCTGGATTTTCATAGAAACATTGAAAAAGCTCCTGCACTATACGTTTTGCTTTGTTCATCGTTCTATTAAGCTTATAACTTCTGTATATTTTTTCCATGTTGAATTTTTTCATTTCTTTTGTAGCGTTTGCAACTTCTGGTGAAAATGTGACTAGCATTTTATTTATACTTCTTACGTCTTCTACACTTTTTATTTTGTGATCTTCAATATTTTTCTCCGTCTGAGAAACAACGTCACTTATCATAATTCCTATAGTTCTACTCAGTGATTCATGTATGAGTTTGCTCTGAGATAATTCTGAATATCCGCTTTTTACGTCTTTAAACGTTTTTTCAATTAAAGGAACATCGAATAAATCTTCGATAGTTACTAAACTCGCTCTCAATGCGTCATCAAGATCATGAACACTGTAGGCAATATCATCGGCAATTGAAGCAATTTGCGCTTCAATGCTTGAAAATTCTTCAAGTTTTAGATCATACTTTTTGTTGTATTCTAGCAATAGTTGATTATTTGTGTGAGATACTGCATTCTGACCAAGCAAGGGACCGTTATGCTTTGCAACTCCTTCAATCACCTCCCAACTTAGATTCATACCATCAAAGTCAGCGTGTTTTTGTTCGAGGTAAGTTAAAATCCTTATAGCTTGAACATTATGATCAAACTCATACTTTTCGTTATCAAGATTCAAATCTTGAACTGATTTCTTTAGAGCATCTTCACCTGCATGACCAAATGGAGGATGACCAAGATCATGTGCAAGCGCTATGCATTCAGTGATATCCTCATTTAAGCCAAGTCTACGCGCAATGGACCTTGCAATTTGTGCAACTTCAAGGCTATGAGTAAGCCGAGTGCGATAGTAGTCGTGCTCATAATTGATAAAAACTTGTGTTTTATACTCCAATTTTCTAAACGCATTAGAATGAATGATACGGTCCCTATCACGTTGAAAGCAGCTGCGATTTTTATCTTCTGACTCTTTGAAGTATCTTCCTTTTGTTTTGCTTGGAAAGCATGCATAATTTAATAGAAAATTATTGTTTGACATGTAAAATTTCTACTATAATAAGTTATCAATAATAAACGGTAGTTACTATGTCAACAAATTACAACATTAACTTAACTGACAATGCACTAAAAAAAATCCACTCTCTTGTAGATCAGGAAGAGGATAAAGGTTCTGTTTTGCGAATTGCAGTTTCAGGTGGTGGATGTTCTGGCTTCAAGTACAATTTTCTTATGGATCAAATGAATAAAAATTTATCTTTGAGTGATGAAGATGATGATGATTTTGATGATGAGGAAGATAGTGAAGATTATAGAGACCACTCCAATTTTGGCGGGAAAGGTAAAGATATAGTAATTAATGATGAAAATGGAAATCCTGTGTTAATGGTCGATAATTGTTCAGCGAAATTTTTAAATAACTCAGTTATAGATTATACTGAGGATCTCAGTGGTTCTGGTTTTCAAATAAAGAATGCTCTTGCTAAATCTCAATGTGGGTGTGGTAACAGCTTCTCAGTTTAATTATTACCAGAAATTTGGAGTGTTATATACCTACTGGGTTTTTTAAACATGAGTGGTAATGTAGCATTAGAGCTAACTTCTGTAGATAAAAGCTTCAAAAAAGGTCCCGCTGTCATAGAAGATATCAACCTAAGTGTCAAAAAAGGGCAAGTAGTAGCGCTGATTGGCGGTTCGGGGTCAGGCAAAACAACTATATTGCAAATCGCAGGCTTATTGGATAGACCAACTTCAGGTATAGTTGCAATAGATGGAGTAAATTGCACACAAGCCAGTAATAAATACAAAACCCATATAAGAAGAAGTTTTCTTAGCTTTATTTATCAATTTCACTATTTGTTACGAGAATTATCGGTATTGGAGAATATTATGCTTCCTCAGCTCATTGCAGGAAAAAGCAAAACTGAAGCAAGAAAAAATTCGCAAGCAATATTGGAAAAATTTGGTCTAGAAAACAAAACAAGTAGTATGATATCTGAAATTTCTGGTGGGGAAAGGCAAAGAGTTGCAATTGCAAGAAGCATTGTAAATTTTCCAAAGCTTTTGCTTGCAGATGAGCCAACGGGAAATTTAGATCCAACAAATTCTTTGAATGTGTTTTTACTGTTACATTCGTACGTAAAGGAAAATAACAGCTCTATGCTTATAGTAACACACAATTATCTCCTTGCAGAAAAGGCAGACTGTATTTTCCAATTGAGGGATCGATCGTTAGTGCAATTATGAATAGGTACGATATAAAACTAGAACCTATCTATTATTAACCTTGTACTTATTCAACCAATGATCATTAACAGAATATAATTCGCACGAAACGCTTTCATTGCTTTTTATGCACGGACTTTTTAACCTATGCTGTTTACCTGGGAAACACCCTGACAACATAGACACAACTAAAACAAAAAATAATAACTTTCTAAACATAATAAAATCTTTTTGTTTATATTACTACGCTCATTTCTCTTATTTGTAAAGATTAAACATATTCTTTTACTCTTATCTCTTTTGTGGCCTTTTGAGAAGAAATAGCTGCACTATTCAAGCGCAGTTTTATATAATCGTCTACGATTTGAGTCACTTCCTCTTCTTTATTCCTTAAAAAGTGGTTAGTATCGTCTATTATGTGGTATTCCATATGATCACTTTTTACTGAATTTATCAACCTTTTTGCTAGCTCTGTTACATCGCTTTCCTCTGAGATTGTATCATTACTGCTTTGTATTATAAGCCCAGGAACTGGACAGGGAGAGAGAAAAGAAAAATCGTACTTAGTTGCCGGAGGAGAAAGAGCAATAAAACCTACTATCTCGGGACGGCGCATTGTTAGTTGCATAGCTACCCATGCTCCAAAAGAAAAACCAACGATCCAAATTGGAACCTTACTAGAATTATGTTCTTGAAGCCAATCAATCGCTACTGCAGCGTCAGTTAATTCTCCTATACCCTTATCAAAAATTCCGGTGGATTTTCCCACACCACGAAAGTTAATTTTCAATGCAGAAAAATTGTTATCGATAAAAGATGTATATACACTATGTATAATTTTACTATTCATATTACCGCCATATTGAGGGTGGTGATGTAAAACTAGCACAACTGGCGCATCGGCATTTTTGCTCTGGTGATACTTACCTTCTATCTTTTTTGTTGCATTATTCAAAAAAACTTCTACCATGGCGGCTCCTAATAAAAACCTGCTTGACAGGTATTAACTAATGTGACTCATACACGTGGTTATTTATTAATTATGTATTAATTTCACTGTTTTTGCAATAAATTTCTTATCGTATTAAACATAGTTATGATTATAGTTGATGATAAACTCATTAAATGACAGATAAACTTTCGAGTTCATTCTCTTCAGAAGATAGCAATTATATATATGCTGATTACAATGCAACTGCTCCAATTAGTAAAAATGTAAAAAAAAGTGTATTTGAAGCCTTATCAAAACAAACGCTCAATCCATCATCACTACATAAAAGAGGACAAGAAGCAAGAAAAATTCTTCAGGATGCAAGAGATAACGTTCGTAGTGTTATTGGTGTTCCAAGTGATAAAGAAATAGTTTTTACGTCTGGTGCAACTGAAGCAAATAACCTTGTTATGAGAGGAGTAGTGGGCTATCAGCATGTAATTTCAGCTGTAGAACATCCTTCAATTCTTAATTCTGCATGTAATTCACATATAATACCCGTTAATCAGGAGGGTATTGTTGATCTTTTAGAGCTAGAAAAAATTCTAAGCGAATTAAAAGGAAATAAAGTAATAGTTTCAGTTATGATGGCCAATAACGAAACTGGAGTTATTCAGCCTATTAAGGAAATAGCTGAAATAGCACATAAATTTGGAGCGATCTGTCACACTGACGCTGCTCAAAGTGTTGGAAAAATTAAAGTTAATATGGAAGATTTAAGAGTGAATTTACTCACTTTATCTGCTCACAAATTTGGCGGTATAGCAGGCAGTGGAGTGTTAATATTCAATAAAAAGCTTGCTATAGAACCTATTATAATAGGTGGTGGACAAGAGAAAGGGTTACGTGGAGGAACAGAGAATATCGTTGCAATTAAAGGTCTTTTTGCTGCACTGCAAAATATTCCAGATCTTCTGTCAAAAATGGATGAAATAAAGGAGCTACGTGACCAATTAGAGTGTGAATTATTAAATCTTGCCAGTGACATAAAAATCTTCGGCAAAAACTCTAAAAGGCTGCCAAACACAAGTTTTATTTATATGCCGGGTGTAAAGAGTGATGTACAACTTATGCGTTTTGACTTGAATCATATCGCAGTTAGTAATGGCTCTGCATGTTCTTCTGGAAAAGTTGAGCCTTCCCATGTATTACTTGCAATGGGAGCAACAAAAGAGCAAGTAGAGTGTTCAATTAGAATCAGTATAGGTCCAGAGACTAAACCGCGAGACATAGAAAAAATAGTGGATTGTTGGTATAATATTTACAAAAAGAACTCCTTGGAATATATGGCAAGTAGCTGATAGAAACAGGGCTAAAAATTCCTTGACAAACTTCGCCAACCCCATTATCATGATACTGAAGGTATTCAGTTATCTTCATCTGTGCAGGTTAAACCAAAGAGTATAACGTAGTTGGCGTCTTATATTTAATTTTTTGCACTATGTGCACTGTATGTCTTTACAAAACTTCTAGGTTTTTACCTATATAAGCTGAAACGCGCTTATAAAGCGTTTAAGACAGTAGAGAACGCCAATTTGAAGGATTAGAGAGTGAACAATTATCTACACGGGGTTTCTTTGCCTTTTTTAAAATTTAGTTAAAAATTTAACCAATTTTCATTTTTTTGAGTAAGAGTATGCTGAAACTGGGTCTTTTTTTTCCTTATATGTTGAAATTAAGTCTTTATAAGTGTTACAAAGCAGCAATATAAAGATGTACAGAGAAGAGGAACCGTTTTTTCCTTGTCTTGGATGACACAAGAGGGAGGCACTGGAATGATAGGAGAAGGAGCTCTCCTGGTAGACTCAAATCACAATGTTTGTACGGTTATGTCAGTGGATGAAGCTTAACATAAAAAGTTTGACTTTTTGGGATTTTCAGTTACACTCAGGTATAGTTTGCTATTAGTAAGGGATAGTTGCAGATCAGTAGCTTGACCGTATGAACATCGTAATATGTAAACAATGTCATTCCAGTGTGTAAACAGGAAAAAAGGGCATAGTGTCGGGGCACTTGGATAGGGACTGACATCATTATAGAGTGAACCAGCGTCATTGTCATCCATAAGTGTTGAAAGTGGTAGTAAAAGGATATAAAGAGCTATTATTACAGAAAAATGGAGGTAATAATGGATCAAATAGAAGGAATACTAAAATTAATTAAAGATGATGATCTGGA
>JAITXQ010000081.1 GCA_031284675.1 Rickettsiales bacterium
AGACAAAACAGTTTTGTTATATCTTCCATGGGTAACCTCATCTATTTTTTTTGTATTTGTTGAGTTTACCCTACTCTCCTGCCTTTTCTATTCTCTTTTTAATCCAGAATTAGCGTAATAAAGGAAATAATAAATCAGTGCTACTTGCTTATAAAGAAGAGAATATCTCAGAAAATTGTGATAAAGTTGATCTAATAATTCAATTAAGCAAATTCAATTACTCAACTTGTAGCACTAAAACTATCAAATATTCTAATTTAGAAACATATGGTACGCATTCAATTTGGTTAACAAATCGTTACATAAAGATTAATAAAGTGCGCTCTAATAGGCCTTGGCATAAGTTAAAAAATTTGACTTTAAAGTGCTATTAACATATAATTAATTAAATTGAAATGTAAGGAAATTTATGATCCCAGGTACCACAGAAAACCCCTTAGGTATTAAGGTAACTCACGATGTGAGCAAAATAAATGATGCTATTGGTTTTTTCCCTAAGGCATGGCGTGCAACAAAGAAGTACTCTGTAAATAACACCCTACCTATAGCAGCTGCGAATGCTTGGCTTCAATTTTCTTTAGCCTATGTTGTTGCAATAATGATAACTAGTAATGATCTAAGTTTCATCACAAATATTTTCAATCCACAAGCAATGTCAGCCTATGCTCTTGTTTCTGTTATTCTTGGAATAGTTTTATTAACCTCTCTTACTCTAAAATATATGAGCAAGCAAGAAATAAAGGAAGAGAAGTTAATAAATGACAAAATTAGAGGTGATAAAGACAATGAAATAAGTAAAATTGCTGAAAATGCGCTAAAAATAGAAATTACTCCAGATCTAAGTCTTATAGGTCATAAAAAAGAAAATTTTTCAATCGTTTTGCTAATTGCTGAAGAGCAAAGCAAAATATTAGAAAGCCAAAAAGAAGAGAATCGAAATAAGATTATTTTTCTTACCATACCATGTGCAATTAATGCTGCGATTATAGTTGGTGCGCTGATACAGAATAGATTTAGTTTTTCCAATGTTCAAGGTTGGGAATGGGATTTTATTGCATTCGTGAGTGCTGTTTCCATTGCTGGAATATGTATAACACTAAGTAAATCAAGAAATAACGAGATAAATAACAACCATAATATTGTTAAAAAGTTTAACAATTTAGATATTCTACTTCCATGGAGAAAAGGTAGTATTGTGTCGGTAATGGAAAAAAAGACAAAAGGTGAGGGAGAAAATGATCCAATATCTCGATTGATAAAACTACTTGATACGCATTTAACTAATTTCACAGATAAGATTGTTGACTCATTTGACAAGCACTTAGATGAAGCAAAAAATTCACTTGATGAAAAACTTTTAGAGCCTGCGAATGCAAGCATTAAAGAGACGCTTGATCACCTGAAGGGAATTAAGAAGGATATAAAAAAAGATTTAGATGAGTTGCATAAGGAAATCACGATCGTTTTAAATGAAGCTAAGCAACTGGCAGAAAAAGCAAATTTACTAGATATTGAAAGTGCTTTTTCTAAGTTACAAGATGCTATTGAAGTTGCTAAAGACAAGATTGAGCAATTTCAGCCAAGTCGCCTTATAGGCTATTTTCAATCGAACACACAGCCTGATGATAATGATAACGAGCTCCTTAACAGACAAAAGAAGTTTGAAGAGAACGCAGAAAAGGAGAAAACAGAATTGAAAGAACAATTAAAAAAAGTAACCAACGAACTAAAAGAATTAAAAAATAAACAAACTCAACCAAATAGCGATTATGGTACTAGTCATAGTTCTGAAACTAGCAGTACTATCTCTACTGATTCACAGCAAGATGAAGAAAAGGTGCTAGATCAAGAATTGGCAGAATTAGAAAGGGAAAAAAGAATAGGAGAAAAGCGAGAAAAAAGAGATAAATTGAAGAAAAAACTCTCTGAACAAAAAGAAACAGATGAATGGAAAGAAAAAATCAACGGCAAAACAAGTGAATTTTTTAATTACGTATTAGAGTCTACTAAACTGAAAATAAAAGATGATCAAGAAAAAGAGGTGAAGATAAAAAATGATAAAGGAAAAGAGGTTGATCCAACATTACGGAATTTTGATAACAAGATAATAATTCACTGGAAGGATGGTTCTCAGACAACTTGCCCTATCAAGAGGCAGATTGGTCCTCAAACTCTTCAACCTAGTACAAAAGTTGATTTTGTAGATCAAAATATTCAAGCAGCATGGGAAATAGCGCAAGGTAAGTCACTATAGATCATTCAGTAGTAACCTTAAGTGTCAGCAATGACGAAGAGAAATTAAGATTAGATACCTACATAGCTGGAAAATGCAACATATCATGCAGTAAAGCTCAAAGATTAATACAAAATGAGCAGGTGAAATTACTCGACGTGCCTATAATTAATAATGATCACACAGTAAAACTAGGTGAGGAGTATGTAGTACACCTTGTTCAACCTGACATATCCACCTGGGCCTAATTACGACATCAAACTTGGTATCATTTATGAAGATGAAGACATTATAGTGCTGAGTAAACAAAGTGGATTAACAGTGCACCCTGGTGCTGGCACAAATAATGATACGCTTTTGAGTGCAGTTATTGCTTACCTTGGTAAAATCCCATACAGCCATGTAAGACCAGGGATTGTTCATAGACTCGATAAAGATACCAGCGGGCTGATGGTAATTGCAAAAAATGAGGAAGCCCATAGTTCTTTATCTGAATTGTTATCAAATCGTAAAATAAAGCGAGAATATTTAGCAGTAGTTTGGGGAGCATTATCTTCTCAGAAGGGGACTATAAACGCTAATTCTGGATTAAGGAAGGAAGAAAGTATAGGAAATGGAAGGCTTTTTGGATTTCACGGAATAGGAAATGAGAGTAGAAAAGATGTGAACCAAGAAATTAACAGGAG
>JAITXQ010000014.1 GCA_031284675.1 Rickettsiales bacterium
CAGCTTATTTAGATAAAAATCTAGATGTAGATGAAGTTTTGTAAAGACATACAGTATCTATATACTGCAAAAAATTAAACATAAGACGCCGATACATTAAGTAATCCTTACCTTTTAATTTGCAGATTGGCGAAAGCAAATACAATAGCTTCACTACAATGGTAAAAAGGCTGGCGGAGTTTGTCAAGTAAGTTTTTGCATTTAATTTAAAGTTAAAAAAAGCTCAAAGGAGAGAGGAAAACAAGGTCAATTTTATACTTTAATTAATGTTGACAGGTACGGCTTAAGATATTTACCGGTAACACTTTTTGATATATCTATTATTTCTTCTGGAGTTCCTGCGGCAACCACTTCTCCGCCCTTTATTCCACCCTCTGGCCCGATGTCTATTATATAATCTGCAGTTTTTATAACGTGCAAATTGTGCTCGATAACTATAACAGTGTTTCCTAGATCAACTAATTTATGGAGTATTTTTAGTAAGTTATTTATATCTTCAAAGTGTAATCCAGTTGTTGGCTCATCAAGAATATACAATGTTCTTCCAGTAGATCGTTTTGATAGCTCTTTGGACAGCTTTATTCGTTGTGCTTCACCCCCGGACAACGTTGTTGACGACTGTCCGAGTTTTATATAGCTAAGCCCTACTTCTTGCAAAGAAACCAACTTTTCTTTTACTATTGGAAGGTTTTCAAAAAAATCACAAGTTTGATCTATCGTCATATCAAGCACATCAGAAATTGATTTTCCTTTATAAGCAACTTCTAGTGTTTCCCGATTATACCTTCGCCCTTTACACTGCTCACATTTTACATAAACGTCCGGTAGAAAATGCATCTCTATCTTTAAATGCCCATCACCTTTGCAAGCCTCACACCTTCCCCCTTTGGTATTAAATGAAAATCGGCCTACACTGTATCCCCTTGCTTTTGACTCTGGGAGACCTGCAAACCAGTTTCTTATATGAGTGAAAATACCGACATATGTTGCTGGATTTGACGCCGGAGTTCTACCAATTGGTGACTGATCAACTTCTATAATTTTATCTATATATTCAAGACCTTCTATTCTATCACATTGGCCATACCTTGCAGATGAATGATATATCTTATGTGCTGAATATTTATATAACGTTTCTATGACCAAACTTGATTTTCCCCCTCCTGATATTCCAGTAACACAAATAAGATTCCCTATAGGAAATTCAACATCTATATTTTTTAAGTTATTTTCATATGCATCAATTACCTTTATAAACTGAGCTGTTTGCTTTCTTCTTCTTGGAATAGAAATTTTTTTCTTTCCACCCAAATATTGTCCCGTTATACTCCCTGAGTTTCTTTGCACCTGATCTGGTGTTCCTTCTGCAACAATTTTTCCGCCATTTACACCAGCTCCAGGACCAATATCAATTACATAATCAGCGGCCATTATTGTATCTTCATCATGCTCAACAACGATTACAGTGTTTCCCATGTCTCTCAGGTTTTTGAGTGTGGCAATTAATCGATCATTATCGCATTGATGCAGGCCAATTGAAGGTTCATCAAGGACATATAAAACCCCAGTTAATCCTGAGCCAATTTGTGAAGCAAGTCTGATTCTCTGGCTCTCACCACCTGAAAGAGTGCTAGATTCACGATCAAGTGTAAGGTAACTCAACCCGACATTCTTCAAAAATGTTAGCCTCTTGATTATTTCATTTAATATTTTATTTGAGATTTGCTTCTGTTGTTCTGTGAGCTTATCTGGCAAATTTTCAAACCACTTAAGAGATTCATCGATACTGAGCCCGGACGTTTCACCTATATGTTTGCCATCAATTTTTACTGTAAGTGCTTCTTTTCTCAATCTATAGCCAATACATTCCTTACAGTGAGTAACAGAGCAATATCGCTCAATAAGCGTTTCATCATAACCCATCTGATTTCCTAATATATTAACCAGACCTTGAAATTTACCAGAGCCAAGGAGTATCATATCCTTTATCTCTTGATTTATGTTCTTCCATGGAACATCAAGGTTAAATTTGCAATTTTCAGCTAGTGATAGAATTGCATTTTTCAAAAATCCATGGCTTGTTTGCATTTGACGTACTACTTGTCCTATTGGCTTTAAAGCACCCTCAGATATTGAAAGAGTTTCATCCGGCACTATTAGCTTTGTATCAACACTCAACTTTTTACCAAGTCCATTACATGAACTACATGCCCCATAAGGACTATTAAAAGAAAATAATCTTGGCTCTATCTCTTCAAGTGTAAATCCAGTCTCAGGACATGCAAAATTCTCTGAAAAAGTCAGAATTTGGCCACTTTTATACTCAGAATTATGGCTATCAGTTAGGCTCACTACTTCTACATACATTAGACCATTACCAAGTCTTAATGCAGATTCTATACTACTTGGCAAGCAATTTCCTATATCATCCGATATTGATACTCTATCTGCAATCACGAAAATATCGTGTTTTTTGTTCTTATCGAGTTTAGGTAAGTTACCTATATTATGCACTTCACCATCTATTTTTAGCCTTACGTAACCTTGCTTTTTAATTTCCAATATCTCTTTATGGTGCTCTCCCTTTCTGCCACGTACAACAGGGGCGAGTATATATATTTTAGTTTCTAAAGGTAACGCCACTATAGTATCTACAATTTGAGACACAGTTTGCTTTGTTATTGGCAATCCAGTTGCAGGTGAATAAGGAATTCCTATTCGCGCATATATTAAGCGTAGATAGTCATAAATTTCAGTGACGGTTCCAACTGTTGACCTTGGATTTTTTGAAATCGATTTCTGATTAATGGATATTGCAGGAGAAAGGCCTGTGATCAATTCGACATCCGGTTTATCCTGAATGTTGAGGAATTGGCGTGCATATGCTGAGAGACTTTCAACATACCGGCGTTGCCCTTCAGCATAAATTGTATCAAATGCAAGGCTAGATTTACCAGAACCACTGAGCCCAGTTATAACAACTAGCTTATTTTTTGGTATATTGACATCTATACTCTGCAGATTATGTTCCCTTGCACCCTTAACTCTTATAAAATCATCCATATTATACCATATAGCGTATTTTTAACCATTATAGCCTTAAAATACGTGAATTTATAGTAATATGTTGATCTTCTATTAGTTTTTCTAACTATTGTGGTAATTAAGGTAGCTACAACATAAGTTGTAGCTACCTGGTATTTTGGGACAAGATTACTGTCTATGAAATCCAGTTCCTTGCCCTGTTGTATGAGTATTATCAAATTGATAAGGAGGAGCACTTGGAGAAGTACCCTGAACATTAGGATCTTGAAAAGAGTAAGGAGGTGGTGGTCCATAATTCCTAACCGCTTTTTCAGCCTTATCAATATTGTCTGATTCCTTTTCATGCTTCATATGAAAAGCTAAACCCCACACTGGTAAGACTGGGTAAAACACGCAAGTTATCAAAGCTACCAAAGAAACAGCACTAACCGCAAATTCTATATTCCTGAACATTTTAAGTTTATTATCAAGATAATCTATTTTTTCTTCCTTTCTAGCTGCTTTTTTGCTACTATGGTACCAAAAGCACATACCAATATGGAAAGCAACACACACAACTGCAGCTACTATACCTAAAGCTAATAACTTCCTATTATCTTCTGATTCTTTTTTCTTATCTTTTCTGTTTTGATGGCTGTTGTTACCATAGTTAATATTTGTTATATTAGTAGTATGACCACGCCCGCCAAACAAAGCGTCAATACAACATTGTAACAGTAAATAATCCCAAAAACTCAAGCCGGTATTTTGTGTATGTACATGTATAACCTGAGGGCTTGTAGTTTGCTGATCACTTCCGCTTCCTGTATTTTGTCCATTATTTGGATTTCGGCTCCTAATAAATCCTTTATACATCTCTTCAAAATTCCCCTCACTCCAATCTGTGGTGTTTTGCGTATTACAAAATCGTAAAAACTCTTTAACATTACTGTTACCACCTGATTTCTTTATATAGGCCAATGCATACCTTTTTAAAACATTATCACTCGCTGGCATAGATATCCATAAGTGTTGAAAGTGGTAGTAAAAGGATATAAAGAGCTATTATTACAGAAAAATGGAGGTAATAATGGATCAAATAGAAGGAATACTAAAATTAATTAAAGATGATGATCTGGA
>JAITXQ010000018.1 GCA_031284675.1 Rickettsiales bacterium
TCTCCTGTTAATTTCTTGGTTCACATCTTTTCTACTCTCATTTCCTATTCCGTGAAATCCAAAAAGCCTTCCATTTCCTATACTTTCTTCCTTCCTTAATCCAGAATTAGCGTTTTAAGTATAAAATCCTTGCGGATGCAGCGCGTAATGCTGTAATCCAACTTTTGTACTCATTTGTAGTCACTCGGATTACAAGAACAGGAAAAGGAGGCGCTGGCTTTTTGATTGAATAGATAATCTCCTTATTTTCAGATATCATCGGTAAACAAATATGGTGCCATATGTTTTTTGGTTTGGAGAGAAGATGCCCAGTTAAATCTTCCAGGTGGAGCCTGTGCATCACAAGAACAATTACCCCTTTTTTTCTATTGTTGAGCCTCGTTACTAGAGTCTGGTCAAACCAGTTTGTGGCACGCTTTCTAAACGTTTCACTCAAAGCTTGAGCAGAAGAGCGGATCGTCCACGATGATGAAATCACCACCTTCGCCGGTTAATGTCCCTCCAACAGACGTTGCGATTCTAAATCCTCTCTGCGCTGTTTGAAATTTATATTTAGTGTTCTGGTCTTTGGATAGTTCTACTTCTGGAAATAGCTCTCTATACTAACCAGACTGCATTATACACCTCGTATCAAGCGAGTGCTTTTCACTGAGCAGCCGAGAATAACTTGCAACTATTATTCTTGCAGTGGGCTGATTTCCCAGTATCCATGCGGGCCACGCAACACTTACACACAGGGACTTCATTGAACGCGGAGGCATATTGAATATTATTCGCCTCACTTCACCAGCGTTCGTCGCTTCCAGCCTGTCTGCTATGACTTTTATGTACTGATAATTATTATACTCACATCCCGGCACTACTGTCTGAAAGCATAGTTCGATGAATTTGAGAAAGTTGATTTTGTTCATAAAATTTGACTTTTTGAAATTTTATGTATCATTAAATTAATATAGTGAGGGCTATGACGTGAAGGTAACGAAAGAAACTACAATAAAAACTAGGGAAGAGTTTGTGAGAACTCGAAATGGGATGAAAATCCAAACAATTACACTTCCTAGTAAAAATATAGACCAAAACAATAATCAAAGTGAAAAACATCTGGTATATTTTATTGGCGGAAATAGAGCGTTAAGTTCTAGCAAAGATTATTCCCAAAACTGGGATTGGGCTACAGATCAAGGGATTACTGTACATCTCTTTAATTATCCTGGATTTGGCTTAAGTAGAAACAACTCATTGATACGTAGCAATAGAGTTAAATCTGGTATAGCAGTTGTAACTAACTTATTGGAAAAAGGTATAAAACCAGATGATATCATATTGTTCGGAGACTGCCTGGGTGGACATGTAGCTGCAGAGGTTCATAAAAGTTTTAAAGATAAGGATATACTTTGAGATGTATCGTTAGCAATGCTGCTAGTTCACTCAAACAAGCGTCTCTTTATTATTTTTGGTTCATAGCGAAACTAAAAATTTTTCTTGCTCCGATAATCAAATTAGTACTAAAGATTTTTGGTTGCCATTGAAAAACACACAAAATTGTCAATGCAATTACTCCTTACACGATGTACTTCAATCGAGAGGGAGACAAGACGATTAAACAACCAGCGCAGCTTGCGACAAAAATAGAAAGAATAGAGCAAAACGGTAGAGGGAAAGATTACCAAAAAAAAGAAGCCTTTGAAGATTTTGAGGAATATGAAGAATTTTTCAAGCAACATACAATATTAAGAAGGAATGATGAATGTATTGATCCTAAAAAAGCTGATAAAGATGTACACAAATTGCCAATCACGTGTTTAAAGTCTTTCAATGAAGCTGATTATACTTTTTCTGAGTTGATCAGTTTATATATTCAGAAGACAGATAAATATTTTGCTAAACATGGTTCACTAAATGATGAGAAGAAAGTTGAAGAGTTTAGAAAAAGTAAATTTTATAAAGATTTTTCTAGTTGTGCAAATTCAAAAAACTTTTTGCATAACCAAAACCCTTCGGGGGCATTACAGGACGTGACGCTTAATCCCAGAAAAGAAGAAGATAGATCCCAGTGTCGGCGATTTGGATGACAAAGGAGGGCAGCGTCACATGCACAGCTGTACGAACATTGAGATATAAGAGTAATTTGTACCAAGAAAAAAGATGTCATCCCAGTACGTGACACTGGGATCTCATTTCACTCTATAATAGTATCATTCCAGTGCCTCTATGATGTAAGGAATCCAGTTTTTATGCAATCTCATCAAGAACGTTGTGTTTTAACGTAAGGTTGGCTACTTTTACACTCACTAACTTAGTAAAATTCCTAGATCCCAGTGTCTATGCACTGGGATGACACCGTCATAAAGTGAACCAGCGTCACACGCTACCATTTTCGGTGGATATTGCTCTTAAATTACTTTAGCTATAAATATTTAAAAAATTTACTAAATAAAAAAAAAGCAAAAGAAACCCCGTGATGCTGGTTTTGACCCTCTAATACTTTAAATTGGCGCTATAATAATTTGCTGACGCTTAGTTTAAGCGCGGTTTGGCTGAATGTAGAAAAAATTTAAAAGACATGCAGCCGCTATAATTTGATGTAATCCGCCAAAAAATACCTTAAGTTTTTTACTGAATTTTGTCATTAAATCTGCAGGTCAAAAACAAATTTTTTAAAGTCATAAATACCCTTAATGCCATGATAAGAGGGCTGGCAGAGTTTGTCAAGGAATTTTTGCATTATTCGCTGACAAGAATGTTAGGGTAAAGAAACTTGCATTTCAATTATTTTATAATTTCTGTATAATCTTAAAAACTCAATTAGTACATTATGAAAGTAATAATAGGTAATGCCAGTAAAGAATTAGGAGAATCAATAGTTAGCAAGTTAAACATTCAACCATCTCCCGTTCAGGTGTCAAAGTTCGCCGATGGTGAGATAAATGTGGAAGTAGCAAGTAATCTATATAATCAAGAAGTATATATAGTACAATCTATTTCTCCCCCTGTGAATGACAATCTTATGGAGCTCCTGCTTATAATTGATGCAGTAAATAGGTCAGGAGCCAAAAGGATAACGGCAATTATTCCTTATTATGGATATAGCAGGCAAGATAGGATTATCAAAAACAGTAATATGCAATCTGCTTTGAGTGCCAAGTTAGTTGCAAATCTTATTCAAACTGCAGGCGTAAGGAGTGTTGCAGTTATTGATTTGCATTCAAGTCAAATTGAAGGATTTTTTGATGTACCGATAACTAATTTGAGCTGCTTTGAAGCATTTGTTTACTCTATACAAGCAGAAAATTTAGCAATCGTTGCACCTGATGTTGGAGCAATTGGCAGAGCACGTGCTTTCGCAAAGACTTTAGAAGAAAAGTACAAGATAGGGTTGAGTGATAAGATTATCGTAGTAGATAAATATAGAGAGAAAGCAGGTATATCTCAAGTAATGAACATAATAGGAGAAGTTGCAAATAAAAATTGTGTCATTGTTGATGATATAGTTGATTCTGGTGGAACGTTATGTAACGCAGCTCTTGCTCTAAAAAATTACGGAGCAAAGTCTGTAATTTCATGCATCACACATGGCGTACTTTCAGGAAATGCAGTTGAAAAAATCTCTTCCTCTTCTCTAGATAAATTGGTAATTACGGATACCGCACTTCACAAGTTTGAAAAAACTGGTAAGATAGAAGTTGTTTCAATCGCAAATATTTTGACTCACTTCATTCAAGGAGGTAAAGATGCCAGCTAAGTCAACAGAAGATGTTATCACTTCGCTAATAGAATTTGTAAATAAGAGAAAAGTAACAATTACTAAGGAAGAAATGCTTAAAATTGCACAGCTTGTAAGAATTAAGCTATCAAATGACGAAATTGAGCACTACTCCAAAGAGCTGACGATGTTGGATTGGATACATGATACTTTATTGCAAGTTAATACTGAAGGCGTTTCTCCTATATGTTATGGCAGTATAGATAAAGACATTCACGTACGTGATGATGTTGTCAATTCCCAGAGCATTAAAGAAGATATATTATCCAATACAAAACCTGAGCATGGATATTTTGTAGTGCCAAAGGTTATAAACGATTAAAATAAGGCTTATATCAAGGTGACTTTTACATTATTTGCCAGCAAACAAAATTGCTCAATAGTTAAGTTTTCTGGACGTTCTTTTCCACTTAATTTAGCGTTTTTAAGGACGGTTTCAGTATAATTCGTTATATTTTGCAAGCTATTTCTTAACATCTTTCTTCTTTGAGCAAAAACGGCGCGCGTTAATTTTGTTAAGGCTTCTAAATTTACTGCAAATCTCTGAGTAGGCAAAGGGTTTACTGTGATGACTGAAGAATGTACTTTTGGCCTTGGAAAAAACTCTTTAGGTTCAATATCAAACTCCTTTTTTATATCGCATAGCAACTGGCTTAGCACTGATAGGGAACCATAATCTTTAGAATTGGGTCTTGCCATAATGCGATCTGCTACTTCTTTTTGAAATATTAATGTCAAACTCGTAAAAAATTTTATGTTATTTAACCACTTTAAAAATAACGCTACTGAGACATTGTAAGGCAAGTTAGCAATAACTTTGACTGGGCGCTCTATTAGTTCTTCTTCTATAACATGAAGTGCATTCGCATCTATAATTCTATACTTTCCTTGATGTTCATTTAGCAGTTGGTCATGATGTTTCACTAAATTGCTATCTTTTTCTATAGCTAATAAAGACTTTGGATTATGTGCCAATATTTCCCTTGTTAATGCACCATATCCAGGACCAATCTCAATGACGTTAAAATTCTCTAGATTGCCAGCTAAAACGACTATTCTTTTTATTATCTCACTCGATAAAATAAAATTTTGCCCTAGGCTCTTTTTTGGCTTCAATAAAAATTTTCTCATATTATTTCATTATGCAGTATTTTGATAATTATAAAAATTAGTTGACTAAAATTCATTGATAATTGTATATTACTAACGGCCGGCTTAGCTCAATTGGTAGAGCAACTGACTTGTAATCAGTAGGTTGTCAGTTCAAGTCCGACAGCCGGCACTCTCGTACATTTAAATAAAATTGATGTCTTTTTTAATAGTAGCAAATTGGAAGATGAATGGAACACGGTCTTCATTTGTTGACTTTATAGGCAAGCTTAATAACAAGAACAATGAGATTACTTCTAGACTAGTGATTTGTCCACCATTTACCGCATTTTCAGACAGTATAGAGTTGAGCGATAATATTAATATAGGAGCGCAGAATTGCCATTATAAAAAATCTGGTTCTTACACAGGTGAAATTAGCGCAGAAATGTTAAAGGAATTAGGGTGTACTTACGTAATACTTGGGCATTCTGAAAGGGCTAACGAAACAGATAGTGAAATAAAGCTTAAGTCGGAAACAGCAATAGAATCAGGCTTACACCCAATTATTTGTGTAGGTGAAAATTCAGAAGATTATAAGAATGGAAAAACAAAGGAAGTAATAGAATATCAATGCAAAAACCGCTTGCCAACATATGGTGAATATATCGTAGCATATGAGCCAATATGGGCAATAGGTACAGGACATGTGCCAAGTAATGATGTAATTGCTGAGGTGATAGAAGTGATAAAATTGTGTACTGGTAAAAAACACATTATATATGGTGGTTCAGTCAGTTCAGAAAATATAGAAAATTTGTTAAATATCTCAAATTTATCAGGAGTTTTAATTGGCAGTGCAAGCTTAGATTTCAATCACTTTCATAAAATTATACACCAAGTTGAGAAAACCTATCAATTCTAAAATCAGTAATTGAAAATTCTATAACAAATGGCATTATTATTTACAGCTTTGGAAGAACGTACTAAGTAGAAAACAACTAAAATAAAATTGTTTCATGTGAGTTTTGCACGTAATATCCCAATAAACGTAATAATTATTTTACAACTATATTGACATGTCATTATTAATCAATAATTAATGTTTGTAAATTAACTATATTCAGAATATAATCTGCAAAGGAGGCAAAAGTGCGTTTTAACTTAGAACCAGGAGATACTTTTTGTGATGGTAGAAGTAAGTCTGTTGCGGTTAAGATAAATGACAGAGAAACAATTAACTTGCCTTCTACATCTTACGTTTTCACTGATGAGGATCATTTTGTCATATCTAGCTTCAGACATAATCCGATGAAAAGCATATTAACTGACTTATCTCAAGGGTTACAGTTAAAACTAGGAAAAGTAGAAGATGATTATAAGTTAGCTTTAGTTAATAATTCAGGTCAATATTATTATTCCTATTACTATAATTATATTGATAATCCAAACACTATCAAAATAGCTACTTTCGATTCTATACCTAACAATTATATAGAAGATCGAGGTCAGAAGTATATTATGTCCTATAGTAATGAAGGATGTTCAGTTAACCGTGTACCATTAATAAACAGTAGGATTCTGATAGATCCAAAAGATATAATGAGTAGTGAAGACATAGATCCTATTTTAAAAAAGCTTAAAAATCCACCTAAAGAAAGGCTTATAATACGCGCTGGAGAGAACTTTTTAACATCATATAATTACAAGAGTGTCGAACTATATAATTCTTCTAATAATTATAAGATTGGGATATTGAACAATGTTGCTGCTAGCTTTAGTAATTCTGAATTGAAGTTATTCTCTGGAAATATTACTATAGATAAGTTTGGCACTGATCTCGATCTTAAAAGAACTAATCCTCGTTTTAAAATAAAAAGACTAAATAACGATAATTATGTTGGGTGCATATTAAGTGAATATGGTAAATGTGAGGAATTTTACGCTCTTGCACCGGAAGACTTTCAAAAAGATATGTATATCTACTCAGGTAACTACGACGATGCCTTATTTTATAATCTTTTATATCCTTATTATTACTATTTACATGGTCTGGAGGTTAGTATGAATCATAAAAAAATTGAAGAATTGAGACAAAGAATTGAAGATTTAGAAAAGAAAGTTGAGAATCTACAGCCAGGTGTAGTAGGAATGCTTGGACCAAGAGGTGAGCCAGGTCTTCCAGGCGTAGCTGGAATGCCAGGGTTAGATGGAAGACCTGGAGAAAAAGGTGAGCAAGGTTATACAGGACCAAGGGGTAAGTTAGGTTCAAGAGGTGATCCAGGTACACCTGGATTAGATGGAAAGCCTGGGGGTCCAAAAGGTGAAAAAGGAGAAGCTGGTGGTCCTCAGGGTCCAAAGGGAGATGAGGGAATACCAGGATTAAGTATAACGGGCCCAAAAGGAGATCTTGGAGAGCCAGGATTAAAAGGTTCAAAAGGCAATGAAGGAAAAGTTGGTTCGCAAGGTCCAAGTGGAGCAAAGGGAGATAAAGGTGAAGTTGGAGTTCAAGGTCTTAAAGGAGAAAGGGGTAATGTTGGATTGTCGGGAACATCTGGAGCAAAAGGGGATACTGGTCCACAAGGTCCAAAGGGGATAGATGGACTACCAGGAGCGAAAGGCGATCAAGGTTCAATAGGTTTAAAAGGTAACACAGGTCCGGAAGGTAAGCCAGGTCTTCCAGGTGATCGAGGTTTGCAAGGGCAGAAAGGTGATCTTGGTCCTGAAGGTAAACAAGGTTTAACAGGACCAAAAGGTGATCAAGGTATACAAGGTCCAATAGGCTTTAATGGTACTCAAGGAGAAAAAGGTGACAAAGGTATGAAAGGTTTCAAGGGTCACTCTGGTCGATCTGGTTCAAAAGGTGATCGAGGAGATAGTGGCATAGATGCAAGTCCTGAAGAAGTTGCAAATAAGCTAGTTACTACTAAAGCTACTGAGTTTAAAGAGATAATGCTTAACTTAACTGATTCCAGTGGGAAAACGTTAATAAAAGAGCTTGTAAATAGTTCATATTTACATACTGGAGTTGCGCAAAAATTACTTCACAATGGAACTATTGCGAATGAGGTACTTGAATATCGTGATGAAGGTGGAAATCTACTGCTAGAGCAACAGATTACAGGAAGACTTTATGATGAAGATATCCACAAAAAACTTGTAAACAGTACTGAGCTAACAAAAAGCATCTCAGAAGAATTAAGGCAAAATCCAGGAAAGATTCAAGGTCCAAAGGGGGATAAAGGAAATACTGGAACACCAGGTACAGATGGATTAAAAGGAGAAGCTGGTCTACAAGGTCCGGTAGGTTTAAAAGGTGATAAAGGAGATACAGGTTCAGTAGGTCTAAAAGGTGATACAGGTGATCGAGGTTTGCAAGGACAGAAAGGTGAAATTGGAGCGCCAGGAGTTGATGGATTGCCGGGAACATCTGGACCAAAAGGCGATCAAGGTTTGCAAGGACAGAAGGGTGATGTTGGTGCTCCAGGTTCAGTAGGTCCGAAAGGAGGTGCAGGTGATAAAGGTATACAAGGTCCAAGAGGTTTTAATGGTGCACAAGGGGAAAAAGGTGAAATTGGAGCACCAGGAATAGATGGATCACCAGGAACATCTGGAGTAAAAGGCGATCAAGGTCCTCAAGGCTTTAATGGTACACAAGGGGAAACTGGTTTACAAGGTTCAAAGGGAGATAAAGGTAAAATTGGAACACAAGGAGTTGATGGATCACCAGGAATGCCTGGCCCACAAGGTCCAAAGGGAGAAGACGGAATAGGTGCTTCAGTGGCTGATCAGTTTTTGCGCACGATGAATCAAACAAAAATTGAAATTCAGGATGCTCAAAAAACAGCAGAGGTAGCTAGAAACGCTTCTGAAAATTTCGCCAAAGAAGCTCAAAGTGCTAAAGATAAGACTACAGAATTACATGATAAAGTAGCGAATTTAACACAAAAAGCTGAAACTGCAAGCAAAGCTGCTGAAAAATTTGCAGGGCAAACATTTCAATCAGAACAAAATGCTGAAGCTGTTTATAGTAAGACAAGAGACATATTTTGTAAGATGAACTCTGCAGACCAAGTCTGTAGTGTATCTAGGAGAAAGAGAGAGGCTAAAAAAGAAAAACATTTAAGCAATCAACTAGTGACAAGTGGAGCAAGTAGGCCAACTTCATTTATATCTCAAGTAATAAATTTCTTTTATCCTTATAAAGTAGAGAATAAAATACAAGAGCTTAATCAAGTGACAAAAATAATAGATGCAGCAGATATTGCTGTGAGATTTGAAAAAGTATTAGAAGAAACAGCTTCAAACTGTGGTATATCAAAGAAAAGATTAAATTTTAATCCAGTAGAACTACAGTCAACTATTGTGAGTAAGTCATTATTTAATGATGAAAATCGTAACGAGCTGTTAAAATTCTTATGTTCAGCTGCAAAAGAAGCTTGTCCAAACTGTAAACAAGCTGATAAATTTTTGGCTACTTTTAAAGGTAGTATGAAAAGAACATTAGCAAGCAATGAGCAGCCGAGGAATTTTGTTAACACTGAGAAAATAATAACAGATAATGAGCAGCCAAGGAGCTTTATGAGTAATGTCATTCCTCCTACTAGCCTCAGTACCATTAATCAGAAAGCTGTTGGTTATTTAAGGTAAAAAACTGTTAAAGTAAATTTTGGTAGAAATAGTATGGAACAATATACATTTAGAATAGATAATAAAGATCCGCTCTATAAAAAACTGATCAAACTTCCTACTTCATACTACACATTAAAGCATAATGGCAACGGGTATACTGTTTGTTCAAAAGATGGTACGGTGGAAATAAAGGATATTCGTGATGTAAAATTAAAGTGGGAAAGCAATAATATAGTTTTGTATGATGGGAGCTCAGCTCTGAAACTAAATGGCCAGGACTTTATTATAGAACAAGAAGCTATTACAGGTAAAGATAAAGATGCTATTGTAAAGAAGCTTCAAGGACTAGACACAATAGGCATTACATTGAAGAACATACCAGGTGAAGATTTTGGTATCCAATTATTTGTTTCTAGATCTAGCTCAATAACTGGAGCACTAAACTTTATTAATTTTTGTGATGAAAATGATCCAGCACTAAACAGGATCAAAAAAGAAACAGGTGGACTTTATTTTACAGTAAAAGACGATAATATCTATATATCAGATAAAGATGGAACTTGTGTTCCAATGTATGGCCAGGACATCTGTTATCAGTATCAATACAAACAAAATACATGTGATGTATTAACAATAAGTGATGTATCAACAATAATAGATAGCTTAAAGCAGAAATTTACTTTGCAAAAAGGAGAAAAATTATCGGATGATATCTATGAAGCAAATATTGTTTTGAATGATAAGCCTATAGCTACTTTACCAAAAATAGGTTATTTCATGCTCAATGATCAATTGATTGTGCGTAATCATGTTACACAAGAGAAGGTAATTATCCCAAAGGATTTTCATTTTTTAAAAGTTGCCAAATTTAGTGATGATGATTATAAATTGACTTTTTGTAATGTACTTGGTAATGAATTCTTTGAACATAAAAAATACGATCCACAGTATTCAAACGTTTCAGATGAATATAAATTCATAAGTTTAAATTGCGCGAAAAAAAACTACAACCCGAACCTTGGGAGGTTATGTAGTCATTGGCCATCGTTTTTTATTGCAGAAGAATCTGCTGAACTAGGCTCCCTAGATCATTATCCAGTTGCTGTGTTCGAATTAATAAATGGTAAGAAAGGTAGGAAAATGGCTACATTAATTGATGAGTTTGGTTGTTTTAATGAAAGTAATCAGTTTAAGCATTGCGATTACCATAAAGGAACGGAATATGGCGTTTATAATCCTTCCAGTATAGAGAAAAAATGTATGGTAACAGATGAAAATAGTGAGTTTTACCTTACAGGAGGCGACAATATAATTCTTCATACCATTCCAAAGGGTTTAGAGTTACTTTAACCATACGCACCAAGTTAAGAAAAAAAGTAGAAAAATAGCAATTTTAGTAAAGGAAAATGGCGATAAGTGACCTTATCTAGAAAAAATATTAAAAATTTTGGCAGATATAGCTAATACAGAGACCAAGAAACAGCAGAATTGGATGGGTGCCGTTAGCTATGAAATATACATAATATTAAGTCTCTAGAAGCTATAGCGCTCTTTTGTAACTAACGGTAGACAAATGGATGGTATGTGTACATAATGTAATTAATAATGTAGGTTGTAGATAAAGTGTTTGAACTTAGCCCCATGCTGCTTGCTCGAGTTCAGTTTGCCTTCACAATAAGCTTTCATGTTATATTTCCTGCTTTTACTATTGGTCTTACAAGTTTTTTAGCCTTTCTGGAATGGCGTTGGCTTAAGACTGGTAATACACATTTCCGTGATGTTTATAAATTCTGGATCAAAATTTTTGCCGTTGCTTTTGGTATGGAAGTTGTATCTGGTGTTGTTCTGTCTTATCAACTTGGTACTAACTGGTCAATATTTTCCGACCGTGTAGCTAATGTTCTTGGTCCCCTATTTTGCTTTGAAGTTCTAACAGCTTTTTTTTAGAATCATCTTTTTTAGGCATTATGTTGTTTGGATGGAATAGGGTAAGTCCTCGTATGCACTTTGTTTCCACTTGTATTGTTGCGGTGGGGACACTTATTTCAGCTTTCTGGATTATTGCAGCCAACAGTTGGATGCAAACACCTGCTGGATTCACAATTGGTGAGAATGGGCTTCTATATCCAACCAATTGGTTAGAAATTATTTTTAATCCTTCTTTCCCTTATCGCTTTATTCATATGGTGACAGCAGCCTATCTTACGACAGCGTTCGTAGTGGGCGGTGTGTGTGGCATTTTATCTTTGGAGAAAACGGCATATTCCTCAAGCAAAAATTATGCTTAGTATGGCAACCATTATGGTAGCTTTGGCGGCACCATTTCAGCTGTTCATAGGGGATATGCATGGATTAAATACGCTAAAGCATCAACCTGCTAAAGTTGCTGCAATGGAAGGTATATGGGAAACCGAGAAAGGTGCGGGCCTACGTTTATTTGCTTATCCAGATCAGCAGAACGAAATTAATCACTACGAGATAAAGATTCCTAACCTTGCTAGCTTAATCTTAACACACGATTTTTTAGGAGAAGTAAAAACGCTAATTCTGGATTAAAAAAAGAATAGAAAAGGCAGGAGAGTAGGGTAAACTCAACAAATACAAAAAAAATAGATGAGGTTACCCATGGAAGATATAACAAAACTGTTTTGTCT
>JAITXQ010000022.1 GCA_031284675.1 Rickettsiales bacterium
CGCTAAAGTTAAAATCCGACCAGGACGATTGTATAGCCGCAATAAAGTGGATAAGCCTAAACGTCATCACGTTTTTAGGAGAGTTTGCTAATGGAGGCTCTTAAGTTGACGCCATTGTCTGTTCAGCAGTGTGGTTGAGAGACAAGCGAGAAGGCTTTAAATGATCCATTTTTCGCCTCAAACTTTGTAAAGTGTTAAAAATCAACCACATTACACCGTATTCAGTCTATTTTATTCTAACAATTTTGCTTGTTCAACCATTTTTTACCACTCTGGATACTTTATTTAGCGTAAGACCAACTACTTTTATGCTCACCAACTCAGTGTATTTACAATCAAAATTTCTAAGTTCCAGTGTCAGCTACTTGCATGACATCGTTTATTATGTAATATCGTATCATATTACAATGTTCGTACAGTTGTATATCACGCACTAGAGTAACATCATTTACTATATAATATTGTGTCATATTACAGATATATAGATCAATCCCTCAATATTTCATTTATAGAGGTTTTCGATCTCGTCTTTTCATCCACTTTTTTTACTATAACTGCACAATAGGTTGAAATGTTATTTTTAGATGGAATAGATCCCGGTACCACTACAGAATAAGGTGGCACTTCGCCGTAAAATACCTCGCTAGTTTCTCTATCAATAATCTTTGTTGATGCTCCAATAAAAACTCCCATGCCTAAAACCGACCCTTCTCTTATTATAACACCTTCGGCTACTTCGCTACGTGCTCCAATAAAGCAATTATCCTCTATAATAACCGGAGAAGCTTGAATAGGCTCTAAAACTCCACCTATTCCCGCTCCTCCAGAAATATGGCAGTTTTTTCCTATTTGCGCGCAGCTACCAATTGTTGACCAGGTGTCTATCATTGTACCCGAACCAATATACGCACCAACGTTGATAAAACTTGGCATTAGAACAACGTTTGTACCTATGTAAGCAGATTGGCGGACAAAACACCCAGGAACTGCTCTAATTTTTGACTGGCAAAATTTTTCCTCATTCCATTCACTAAACTTATTACTGATCTTATCAAACCACCAATTGGTATTATCTATTATTTTGCTTTCTTCAGTGAGAAAATGTAATAATATTGCCTGCTTTACCCATGTATGTACCACCCATTCTCCACTTGATAGCTTTTCTGCTACTCTAATTTTGCCACTATCTAAGAGTTCAATTACTTCTTTAATTGTTATTCTTGCTGTTTTTTTTAAATTACAGTCGTTAAACTTCTCTCTATTTTTCCAAATATTTTCTACATCACTCTGTATTTTTTTTAGTTGCAAATCTTCCATTTATTATATATTGATATTAAAATTACAGCTCTGTATAATTTGAGCTTGTTACTACTTTATACGTAAGTGCTATGAAAATACAATGTCATAATTGTACTAAAACTTACTTAGTGTCTTCCAAGCAAATAGGTGAGTCTGGAAGGAAGGTAAAGTGCACAAACTGCAATCACACATGGTATAAATATTCACAAGAACCGGACAAGCTATACACCGCTAGTGTAAAAGAAAAAAAAGTTAGCGGAAGGAATTTTTTACAAAATCTAGTTTTTACTACCTTAGCTTTTGCAGCAGTTACAGGGTTGTGCGTCATAATTGCTAATGACATTTTTCCCAGAGAGATGAACAAGGTATACAAAACGATCAGTGCATATAAAGATTCAATAAGCTATAGATTAGGATACAAAAAAGAGCAAATAGAAAGCCCAAGTGTAAGAAAGCTCGCTGTAGATAAATTTTATCAAGATTACCTTTTTTCATCTAATTTAAGATCTAGTTAAATAGACATAAGCCATCGCCAGTGTTTGAAATTGGTGTCTAGTTTCTATAATACAACTTCACCATATAAACCTCTCAATTCTTTGTTCGATTAGATTTATTGCATTTAGAAAACTTGTATAGATTTTTCCCACTTCTGTGATATCATAAGCCTGTAATTATAAAATAATCAAGTATGAATAAGTCAGCGTATGAGATCGTAGAACATGAGTATGATGTAATAGTAGTAGGTGCAGGTGGGGCAGGACTTAGAGCAACACTTGGAATGGCTGCAACTAATTTTTCAGTTGCCTGCATTTCTAAGATTTTTCCTACACGAAGTCATACAGTTGCAGCACAAGGCGGAATTAGTGCAGCTTTGGGTAATATCGGTGAAGACGATTGGCGCTGGCATGCATATGATACAATAAAAGGTTCAGACTGGCTTGGTGACCAAGATGCAATAGAATATATGTGTAAAAACGCTGCTAAAGCTGTTATTGAACTTGAAAATTTTGGCGTACCTTTTTCTCGTACAGAAAATGGCAAAATATACCAGCGCTCCTTTGGTGGAATGACAACTCACTTTGGTAAAGGAAAATCAGCTCAGCGTACTTGTGCGGCAGCAGATAAAACTGGGCATGCAATCCTTCACACTCTATATCAGCAGTGTCTTAAATTCAACGCTGAATTTTTTGTTGAATACTTTGTGGTTGATTTAATTATGGATAGCGAAACTGGAGCATGCTGCGGAGTTCTTGCTTGGTCGCTATGCGACGGTACATTACATAGATTTCGTGCGCATAGAGTGGTGTTAGCAACAGGTGGTTATGGACGTGCTTACTTCTCTGCAACAAGTGCACATACCTGCACAGGTGATGGTAACGGCATGGTGGTAAGAGCTGGATTACCACTTGAAGATATGGAATTTGTACAATTTCACCCAACAGGAATATATGGCTCTGGGTGCTTAATGACAGAAGGATGCCGTGGTGAAGGTGGTTATCTGGTTAATTCTCAGGGCGAAAAGTTTATGGAACGCTACGCGCCAAAAGCAAAAGATTTAGCTTCTCGTGATGTAGTAAGTCGTGCAATAACAATTGAAATTAGAGAAGGAAGAGGTGTTGGACCGAAAAAAGATCACATGTATTTAACTATAGCGCATCTTGATCCGGAAGTAATAAAACTCAGATTGCCGGGAATTAGCGAAACTGCAAAGACCTTTGCTGGAGTTGATGTCACTAAAGATCCAATACCTGTTATTCCGACAGTTCACTACAATATGGGTGGCATTCCAACCAATTATTATGGAGAAGTGATTACGCTGAAGAAAGGCAAAGAAGAAGAAGTAGATGGGCTATTTGCAATTGGAGAAGCTGCATGTGTTTCTGTGCATGGTGCAAATCGACTTGGCTCTAACTCACTACTTGATATTGTAGTTTTTGGAAGAGCTGCAGCTTTGAGAGTGCAAGAGACACTGAAATCTGGTACACCACATAAAAAATTGCACTCAGATTGTACAGATTGGATAATAGATAGATTTAATAAAATGCGATTTGCTTCTGGAAGGCTCAGAGTATCGAAAATACGCAGTGAAATGCAGCACACTATGCAAAAATATGCGTCAGTGTTTCGTGTTGCTGAAGTTTTAGAAGAAGGTAAAAAAGCTATAAAACAAGTAGCAAAAATGATGTCTGACATCGCAATTGAAGATCACAGTATGGTATGGAACAGTGATTTAGTTGAGGCGCTGGAGCTCGCTAACATGATTCCACAAGCGGTTATTACCATGGAATGCGCAGCCAATCGCGAGGAAAGTAGAGGTGCCCATGCTCGTGAAGATTTTCCTGAGCGTGATGACACAAATTGGATGAAACATACTATAGCGTGGTTTGAAGAAAAGAAAGGCCAAGTCAATGTAAAAATTGATTACAAGAAAGTTGCTGAAAAAACTCTGAGCAATGAGATTGATTTCGTTGCCCCGGAAAAGAGGGTTTACTAGTTACACTATCCCTACACAATTTTTCAATGAGCTTATTATTGATATGGCATTCATTTCAGTGTTTGGAGGACTTTCAATATGTTCTGGTTGATCTGACGGCTTTTGTATTTCTCGCTTTTCTGAATTATTAAGTTTATTTTCTGTGTTTTGAACAGAATTATTGTATTGTATATCATTTTTTGATGCGTTACCTTGAGGTGTGATTTGCTTTTCTTCAGTAAACTTTCCTTTAATTTTTTTAAATCCTTCATAAATATTGTCTAAATTCAAGTAAATAAGATAACAAACTCCAATAGCTGCTATAATAGATGAGGCAATTGCAGTTGTAATACTTCCTTGAGAAACGCCGAATATTACTGCACAGGCTAAAGCAGCAAATACAAGCGTTGTCACTACTTTACAAGCACCATTATTGATATACTTCATAGTATCGCGTACTTTAAACTTCTTACCAAATCTGTACTTCAGTTCAGTTTCCATATCATCTGGAATAACCGGTCTACCTATCATTTCCTTTGTTCCTTTTAGGGTTTTATAATACTCTCTGTTCCATAATTCTTCACGTAATACTAACTGCTTTTGATCAACACCATTTCGCAATAATTTTACACAGAACTTAATTGTGTTATCACGGCTATTAGGATTGATCAAATTATGTGTATCTTTTACCATCTTAGCAATTAACGCTACTTGTAGCGGTGTTTGTTTTTTGTCATTCTTAGCGTCTACGGCTTCACTTAATTTACCTGCAGGTATTTTTCCTTCCTTCACTAAATCTACAATCAACCCCAGACATACAACTTTTTGTTCTCCTTTGAATAAAGCAATATGGTGTAAAGCGTTCTTTTGTTCTTTATCTTGAGCAGTGATATCAGCACCATTTCTTAGCAATAGCTCTAAGGTTTCATACCTCTTAGTTCCCTCAAATTTTCTACCTGTACGTGATTGATTCTTACTCTTTTCTTCTATATACTGAAATAATCGGTGAAGAGGTGTTTGCTGATCGTTTGAAGTATTTACCAGTTCTTTGTTTTTTTCTAGTATAAGCTTAGTAAAGTCATACTTTGCCTGCTCATCTAACGTTACGGCGTAATATAAAACTGTATTTCCTTCTGCATCTTTAGTAGTAATATCATAATCACTCTTTAAGAGCTCACGAAATTTATTTTGATCTTTTCTCAAGACTGCTTTATGTAATGGATAGTCATCGTAGATAATTTCTGCAATTTTAATTACTACCGGGTCTCTTGTATTTTTGTCTAACTTAGACTTCTTTACTGACCCTGCTAACTTTTCTAAGAAATTATCATAATACGTTTTTTGTTGTTTATCTAAACTTTGCAATTCTTCTTTAGATAACTGCAGGTCATCATGATTTGCCCCTAACTTGAACAACTGTATAGCAGATTCTATTGTACTGTCATCGTATTCTGTAAATGGTCTTTTGAGAAATTTCACTATTTTTCCAGATATACTTCCAGAACTATGTTCTTCTTTTTTCACTTTACTAAATAACAATTTTTGTAATGGTGTTTGATCGTTGTTATTCTTGTCATTTACAGCTTTTATAAATTGTTCTTTTTGGCCTACTTCTAGCGATATATTAAGGAATTCAAGCTTTTGTTTTTTCTCTAATGTAACTATTAGGTGTAAAGCGTGATTACCATTTGCATCTTTAAGGCTAACATCCGCCCCTTTTTGCAATAGTTCTTCAAAAAGTTTTTTATTACCATTTTTAATTACTAAATGTAATGGATAATTACTATTACTATTTGGGGTATTTATAGTACGCACTATAATTTCTTTAATTTTTGCTTCTGTATTAATTTTTATTTCTGGCTCTAATTTAGGTTTCTTTCCTGGCTCTGCTAATTTTTTTAAGAAATTACGGTAGTATGTTTCTTGCTCTTCATTTAAGTCTTGTAATTCTTTTGTAGATAATTCTAACTGGTCTGGTTTAGCTCCATGTTCTAACAATTTTATAAGAAACTTAAGTGTGTTATCGTTATCTTGGATTGTATTAGACTCATGTTTTTCTTTTGTTATCTTGTCAATTAGTGCCACCTGAAGAGGGGTTTTTCCGTCCTGATCTTCACGATCAATAAGTTGCACTAAATCTTCCTTGGAAATTTTCTCTATTAGAACATTCAGAGACCTGCGTTTTTGCTTTTTCTTCAGCAGCGCAATAAGGTGTAAAACATTATTCCCTTTTTCATCTTTTACATTGCAAATATCTGTAGAGCCTTTTAGCCACTTTTCAAATTTTCGCTTACCTTTTTTGACTGCTTTTAATGCGGTATGAATATCATTGCTTGTTTTGTTGATTACTTCTGGATTTTTACTTTTTGATTTTGGTATCAAAGGCTCTATATCGTTAGTTGAATACTCATAATCACCTTCAATATCACTTTCGACACCACTGTCTTTACTGTTCCTACGATCATTTTGGCTGTGGGTAGTGCTATTAAAACAATCTTTGTTATTACAAGTAATTTTAAAAATTACTTGCTTTACTTGGTCTTTTATTTCATTTGGTATTTTTTTTGATCGTTTTATTTTTTCATTTAACGTTGGAAGAAAGCATTCAAAATAATACTTTTTATAACAATCTTCTTTCTCAGGGGTTAGATTTTCTAACTCCTCTGCAAAGTGTTCTAATACATTAGAATTAGCTCCTTCCTTGAATAACCTTTCACATTCCTTGAGAGCTCCATCTTTACTTCTTGGTTTTCCACGCTCATGTTTTTCTTTTTTTACCTTTTTTTTTATAGTGTCATACAATTGCTCGTCCTTTTTATCCTGCTCTCGCTTTTCATTTTTATCTATGCATTCACCTAATTTATTTGCATTAGTAGTTAGTGCACTTGTATCTTTATCCATACTAAAACCCCAATATTAAAAGCTATGCATCTTCTCAGTTGTCAGCATTGATGCTTTTTCTGCTTAAACTAACAACTAAGTTGAACTTGTATTCGACTTTTAAATTGAGCTAAACGGTGTATATGTAATCGAAATATAGGTGGAAAGGCAGAAGACTAGTTTCTATTAGAAAATTTATCATCATAGTTAAACCTCACTTCAACAGTTATCTACTATTTTAACCATTTAATCTTAAAAAATAATAAATATAGCTAAAATAAATTAGGAATCTCCTGCAAAACATACTACTCCCAAAATAGGATAAGAGACTATAAAAAGCAAAAGTTAAACTTTGCAATGTGTTTTCTGTGCCAATAACTTTAGTTCGCATTTTAATTTGGTTGTGTTTTATTAAAAAAAACTTTAGATTTATTTCATAATCAACGCTTATAATTTAATGACTCAAACTTGGAATTTATTGCAAACAGGGCAGAAGGAAAGTTACAAGGTGGCATATACAAATGCTCGCATTATTGACCCAGAAACTAAGCTTGATATAAAAGGTTCGCTTTTAACTGAAGGGGATAAAATTGTTGATTTTGGTGAATCATTATTTTCAAATGGAGTTCCAAGTGGGGTTGACGAAACAATAGACTGTAAAGGGTTTATTCTAATGCCAGGTCTTGTTGACATCCACGTACATTTTCGTGAACCAGGTCAGGAGCATAAAGAAACTATATATACAGGCAGCAAATCTGCAGCTACGGGTGGCGTTACAACTGTAGTTTGCCAGCCTAACACTGTTCCGGCAATTGATAGTGTTATTTTAGCTAAGTATTTAAAATATAGAGCACTTGAAACATCGCATGTGAACGTTGAATTCTACGCCAAAATCACCACTTCAGAGGAAAAATTGACTGAAATGGCACTGTTAAAGGAAGCAGGTGCAGTTGGGTTTACTGATGATGGTATGCCAGTTATGAATCCAATGATTATGAGACAGGCGTTGCTTTATTCAAGTATGTTGAGTGTTCCTATTGCTCAACATGCAGAAGATTTAAATTTATCAGCAGGTGGTGCAATCAATGAAGGTAAGATTTCTGAAGAATTGGGAGTAAAGGGAATCTTAAGTGCATCAGAATCGGTCATGGTAAATCGCGATATACTGCTCATGAAAGATATGGAAAACGTACACTATCATATTCTACATGTCTCTTCAAAAGATTCACTTGATGCTATTAAACGTGCAAAAGATCTAGGATTAAATGTTACATGCGAAGTAACCCCTCATCACTTCACTTTGACTGAAGATATAGTAAAACAACATGGCGCAATTGCAAAAATGAATCCGCCACTTCGCACTGAAGAAGATCGTTTGGCTATGATTGAAGGTTTAAAAGCAGGTGTGATTGATTGCATCGCAACCGATCACGCTCCGCATGATCGTAGCTCTAAAGATCTGCCACTTGAGAACGCTGCATTTGGTATTGTAGGCCTCGAGACAATGCTGCCCCTTTCACTTGAACTCTACCACAGTGGGCAGATGAGTCTACTTGATGTGCTTGCAAAATTGACATATAAACCTGCAGATATAATACACGTATCACGTGGTCGTATACAGAAAAACCTTGCTGCGGACTTAATTTTAGTTGACCTGAACTATGAATGGGAAATTAAAATTGATAACTTTGCTAGTAAATCAAAAAATTCTCCTTTTGATGGACGTAAGGTAAAAGGGCATGTAGTACGCACTATTATGTCCGGCAAAACTGTGTACTCACAAAAATGATATTACTTTTCCTTATTTGAAATTTTTGATAACTCAGCTTCTAATTCTTCTATTGTTGGTAGAGCCGTTTTTATTTCTTCTGGTAGATTTTCAGTGATTCGATACTCTGCTAACCCTATTGGTTTGGTCATATCTCGGAGTGCATATTCAGCAAGTACGTTATCTTTAGATTTACATAAAATCAATCCTATGGAAGGTTGATCCGTTGCATGTTTCAGTAAATTATCAACCGCAGAAAGGTAAAAATTCATTTTACCAGCATACTCCGGTTTAAAATCTTCACCCTTTAATTCAATTACCACAAAGCAACGAAGCTTAATATGATAAAAAAGCAAATCCAAATAGAAATCTCTATCTTCAACTTGTAAGTGGTGCTGCCTTCCTAGAAATGCAAATCCTTTACCCAGTTCTAGCAGAAACTTCTCCATATGCTTTACAAGCCCTTTTTCCATTTCTCTCTCATGAGCATCTTTGCCTATACTTAAAAAATCAAAAATATATGGGTCTTTTAATGTATAGTGTGCTAGATCTGATTGGAGAGATGGTAGCTTATCTTTAAAATTGGTAATTGTTTTTCCCTGACGTTTATGTAACCCTCGCTCTATCTGGTTAGGTAAGGAAGCAGTATTGCTACTACCCCTCCCTTAGAAACACAGCATGCGGGTTTCCCAACACTATGCTTGAGCCCCTTGTCTAAGTCCTTTTTTTCTCGAACCGGCTTGTCTTTCATATATCCTCCGAAAACAGCTTCTTTAGTGACGGCACTAATAGTAGAGAACCTTCTCTTGAGAAAGAGCTCGCTAACATTTTTGTTCGTATCACTCTCTCATCAAAATACTTTTTCCATTTAAAGTCAAGAGGATTGGCATCTGCTCTGATTTTAACATGTCGTCTGATAGGTATATCACTTAGTTTAAGTAAGCTCATATACCATCTCTCTTTTGATTTATTCTTGCATATGGGAGTGGCAAAGACCCATTGGCGTTGATTCATCACTTTAAAGTAGCGATTCTTTATCCAACGTAATCCTTTACACGCTAATTCTGGATTAAAAAGAGAATAGAAAAGGCAGGAGAGTAGGGTAAACTCAACAAATACAAAAAAAATAGATGAGGTTACCCATGGAAGATATAACAAAACTGTTTTGTCTG
>JAITXQ010000046.1 GCA_031284675.1 Rickettsiales bacterium
TTCATAGAAACAACAGCGTTTTTTCTTTAACTCTTTGGATAATTTAATGGTAAAAATTTTAGAGAGAAATTTTACACATAATCGCTTCCTTAAGTTGACGCCATTGCGTGAACGGTTACCAAATCAGTTGCTATAGCCTCTATGAATCACACAATTTAGTCTATTTCTCTATACCTTTACGCTAACTTTATAAATTACTTTTATTTTCATGAACGGTTACAATTTAAAGACCTTGCTTTGTCAATGTAATAAAACAAAACCTTTTTAGTGAGTTCAAAACCTTCTAAGGTATCTCCTTCGCATCTTGCTGTAATGCAGTTTTGTGTATTTGATGCTCTAAGGAGCCACCAACCTTTATTATCGTTATCATTTACCTTAACACCGTCAAGATCTGAAAATACAATATTTTGCTGCTCTAGTGTTTTCTTTATTGATTCAATGATTTGAAATTTTTTCTCATCTTTAACTACAATCTTTACTTCATAAGTGATATATAACTTTGGCAAATCCTCAATTACCTGAGATAGACTTTGGTTTTTCTTAAGTAAGATGCTAACGGCTTTAATAGCAGAATATAGCCCATCATCAAAACCTAGCTCAGAGAAGAAAAAGTGCCCGCTTAACTCACCGGCAAACTTTGCCTCTTCCTCTACCATCTTTTTCTTAACTAATGAGTGTCCAGTAGCGCAGGTGATAACTTGCCCTCCTAACTTGCTAACAAAATCATGCACCTTCATACTCATTTTTACGTTGGCAATAACTTTGCTTTCTGGATATTCCTCCAACACTTCACGTGCAAAAATCATAAATAAATGGTCGTTGGAAACAACATTACCTTTATTATCAATTAAGCGCACCCTATCGCTATCACCATCTAGCGCGATGCCAAGATCGCATTTATATTCCTTTACAATGTCAATGAGTTGAGCGAGATTTTTTTTCTCTATGGGATCTGGATCATGTAGTGGAAATGTTCCATCGATAGAGTTATTGGTTACGATATGCGTATGACCAGGTAAGATCTTTTCAATGTACCTTATGATCCCACTTGCTGGACTATTTCCACAATCCCAGGCTATTTTTAACTTTTGTGTAGTGTGGTTCTTTACCGCACTTTTTAATATGTGAATGTACTCACTATATATATTGATATTAATTAAGCTTCCAATTTTTGTACTGTTTTTAATTGAGCTGCTTATAATTTCCTTTATTTCTTGATCTGAGAAGACTTTTGTATTACTAAAAAATTTAAAACCATTATATTCACTTGGATTATGAGAGGCGGTTATTATAATGCCAAGGTCTGCCCGCGTGATTTGCATTGCAGCATAGAGCATAGGTGAAGAGCACAGTCCAACACGTATAACATTTCCTCCGGATAAAGTTAAGCCCCTAATTAATTCTCTTTCTATACTTGGTGAATCTATTCTACTATCGTAGCCGACACAAACAGTAGCCATGGTTTGGCCAAACTTTCTGCCTATTTCGTATCCATCATTAATCTGCAAATCTTTGCCTACTACACCTCTAATATCGTATTTTCTTATAATGGTATTGTCCATGCTACTTCTTAAGTGGTAACTGCCTTATAGTATATAGGGAGAATCTATAAATACTCAATTTAATTGACGCTTTCTGTTAATTAATTTTTAAATCAAAAGTATTATCATTCAAGTGTATTCTTTAGGAGGTATAAGATGGTACTAAAGAAAAACGAAAATATATTTATAGCTGAGAGTCAAAGTTTAAATATAGATGAAACAGTAAGAAGTAATATTCTAAGTATTATTAGAATTAGCAATGATTTTCAGGACGCTATAGAGCAACTAGAGAGAAAAAATTTAATCTGGTACTTTATTGGTCCTTCACGCAAAGATAAGGATATTACAGAACAGATAAATTTAAAGTGGGAAAAGGAGTTTCAAAAATTTGAGCAATCAATAAATGAAACACATAAAAAACTTGAAGCATCTCTACCAGGTGAAAATTTTTTAGTATATACAACAAAAGATAATGACTTTAAAATTAGGTTTGAAAATAAAGAAAAACCAATAGAGATTAGCAACCTTTTAAGAGCCAGCGACGAAGGTAAGGTTTATAACCTATCTTTAGGGAAAGATAGTCAAATAACTGCAACCAAAAAAGGCAGCGAAAGGCACTATAATTTTACTGGTTCAAGCTCATGTGAAATGACCATTAACTGGCAGGCTATGGACTATGAAGGTAACAGCATAGATTGTAGCATGACTGTAAAATTGGATTCTGGTGGTATACAGAGTGTTATTGGTGAGCCAAAGTTTGGTGATTTAAAGTTCACAAATCCATTACCAGGGGAGACAAAAGATAAAATATTAAAATTAGTTGAGCAGAATAAAGAAGTTTTTATAAATGGAAAAACTCTGCATCAGGCTTTTACTGATATAGGTCAAGGCGTGGATAACCTTGAGCCTACACAAAATCCATCATCACAATCGCTTACACCAAACAGTAGTGGATATTTTTCTCCTGGCACACCTTCTTCACGTAGAAGCTCTGTATCCACTAGCAGTGAATTTAGTGATAAAGATGAAGTGTTTAAAGATGATATGCTTGGTAATGAAGAAGAGTATAAACAAGAAGGAAATGAGTTAGAGGATAGAATAAGGGAATTAGAGGAAAAAAATATGCAACTAAGGAAAGATGAAGCAGGATTGCAAAGACTTAATCAAGAGATAACAGAAGAAGGTGAAAAGTATAGATTGGAGCTAGGGGAGCCAGAAGAAAGAGTTAAAAGACTTGAAGCTGAATTGGAAAAAAAGACAAATGAATTAGCTGAAAAGGATCAAGACATTGAGCGATTAGAACAAAAGGTAAACGTACTAGAACAAAGTCGAAAAGATGAAAATGCTAGAATAGCAGAGTCAAAGGATCGATTAGAAGATGAGAAAAGCAAAGTCCAATCAACAGACAAAATAAATGAAGAACTACAGAAAAAATTGGATCAAGGTGAAACTGAGCTAAGTAGGTTAAGAGCAGAAAACACAGAGCTGAGGAATGGTCTGAAGAAAATGTTGGAAGGTTTAGAAGATGATGGTAAAAAGCAGTTAGTAGAGCTGCTATCAGAAGAAAAGGAGAAATTGACTGATGCAACAAATCAATTGAGTGAAGAGCAATTAAAGAATCAAGAGTTAGCTGAAGAATTAAATCAACTACAAAAAGAAACTTTAGAGGCGGCAAATCGTCAACTTAGTATAGGTGGGACATCTCTTGCAGATGAGATGAGTGAAGGAAGTAAAGAGATAGATGAGGAAATAGAAAAGCTTAAACATCAGCTTAAGGAAAAGGAAGACGTGTTAACACATACACAAGAAGAATTGAAGTCTGTCAAAGAGGCTCTAGAGCAATTGCAGAACATATTAGAGCAAGAAGAAGATCAGCAACAGAAGAGGACAGCAGCTACATTAACTCAAACTGAAATTGAAAACGAGAGCAAAGGAACTCAGGCAAGTGATAATGTTGAAACTGAAACTATAGCACCTAAAATGCAAGACCAAGGTACACAGTCTGTAGACAACAGCTCGAATAGAATAATTAGTGGGTTAAGACAAGAAAATATAAAATTGACTAGAGATAAACAAACTATATCAGGACAATTGCAACAAAAAGTGAAAGAAATAGGGGAATTAAAGGGAAATTTAAAACAATTACAAGAAGAAAATAAACAACTGGAACAAAAAGCTGCTCAAAATACAGGAGTTGATGCATCATCTTCAACAGATCAAAAAGAGATTAGGGAAGTAGAAGTTCAAACTGATGTGCAAATGAGTGATTTCCGCAATTTATTTGATGAAAAAGGCGAATATGTTAGAACAGAATTATCAGATCCAAAATCAACTTCTGCTAAGGCTCCAGAAAAATCTCCTCCTCTTCCAAAAAGATGAGTAATCTCACTTTTGCTTCTATTGTTAACTATAGCTAAGGTTTCCCCACGTCATACCGCTGCAGCTACTAACAAGTAGCGGGATGACGATTTATTAAATCGTTAATTGCTTCCTGTCATCCCAGTGCCTAGACACTGGGATCCAGAAAACTTAACTTTAAATGAACGTGTCAAGTGGCTGCATAATAAAGACTGGATTCCAGTGCCAAGCACTACCCTTCACGGACTCTTAAATTACTTTAGCTACAAATATTAAGAAATTTACCAAGTAGAAAAAAAGGCAAAGAAACCCCGTGATGCTGGTTTTGACCCTCTAATACTTTAAATTGGCGCTATAATAATTTACTGACGCTTAGTTTAAGCGCGATTTGGCTGAATGTAGAAAAAATTTTAAAGACATGCAGCCACTATAATTTGATGTAATCCGCCAAAAAATACCCTTAATGCGATGATAATGAGATTGTTAAAGCTTGTCAAGGAATTTTTACCGTTTCTGTGAGCTACCTGAATGACAGGCAAGAAGTTTAATGATTCTGATGCTCTCCTACTGAAATTTTGAAAAATGTAATCTACTTCTATATTCGAATATATCAAGCAGTAATTCAAAAGATTGATTCTCAGCCATTGCACCATTTGCATTATTATACGCAAGATTGAGCAGCTCTCTGTCCTTGTATAAATCAGCGAATTTGAATTCCATACATCCTGATTGTCTCGTTCCTAAAATATCTCCACTGCCTCTCAGCATCATATCCTTTTCAGCAATGTAAAATCCATCTTGTGACTCACACATGATCTTTAACTTTGAAGATGAGCTTTTACTTAGATTATCGTATAATAATACACAAAAAGACTGCTTATTTCCTCGTTCTACTCTGCCTCTTAACTGATGTAATTGCGATAACCCAAATTGCTCTGCGTTTTCTATAATCATAATAGTTGCATCTGGTACGTCTATACCAACTTCTATCACAGTGGTTGCAACGAGAAGAGAAAATTCATTTCTTTTAAAAGAAAACATAGTTTGATCTTTCTGTTCTTGAGTTAATTTTCCGTGTATTATGCTAACTTTATCAAAAAATGTTTTTTGTAATTCCTGAAAGCGCATTCCTGCAGCAGCGATATTGAGATCCTCATTTTTCTCTATGTACGGACAAATCCAATATGCTTTTTCGCCTCTATTTATAGCGCCCTTCAGTTTTTCAATAATATCTGCTACCTTTTTGATATTAATAGTTACAGTTTTTATTGGCAATCTGGATTTTGGCTTTTTCCTCAAAATTGAGCATTCAACATCACCATACATAGCTTGCTGCAGGGTTCTTGGAATGGGAGTTGCAGTAACGAAAAGTATATCGGCATTTTCTCCTTTTCCTACCAAACGATTTCTCTGCATCACTCCAAATCGCTGTTGTTCATCTATGACTGCAAGCCCTAAATTTTTAAATACAACGTTAGCTTGAAATAGTGCGTGAGTGCCAATTACTATATTTAAAATACCACTTGCAAGTTCGTTCATAATGGTCTTTTTTTCCTTGCGCGAAGTTTTACCAGTAAGCAGAGCAACTTTTATGTCAGTACAAGATAAAACCTCCTCAATCCAATTATAATGTTGTTCTGCCAAGATAGTAGTTGGTGCCATCAGAGCTGCCTGCAGGTTGTTTTCTACCACATTGAGCATCGCAAAAAGTGCAACTACAGTCTTGCCACTACCAACATCACCTTGCAGCAAATTTACCATGCGGTACTTGGATTTTTGTCTCTCTGAGATTTCATCTATTGCGCGAATTTGATCATTTGTTAGTTGAAATGATAATTCATTTAAAACTTGCTCTTTGTATTTACTCAATATTATAAATTCTCTTCCCCTTTCTTTTACATGATTTTTTCTTGCAAGTTTCAGCGCTAGCTGATACGCAAACAATTCATCATAAGCAAGCCTTTTTCTGCAAATTTCCGCTTCTACCAATGAGTTTGGTTTGTGTAACTTTATGATACTTTCCCTCCAACTTAGCCATTTTTTTTGTTTAATTAATGTATCATCTATCCACTCTGGTAAATCAGGCAATCCTTTCAGGTTAGAACTTATTATGTTTCTAATGCTCTTATTAGTAATACCACGACATAATTGGTAAACTGGCTCTATACGAGCTATTTCTTTAAATTGGTTGATGTCAAGCGACACGTAATCTGGGTGAGTAATTTGCCAATGTTCAGCAAATTTTTCAAGTTTGCCACTAATGATCACATTGGCTCCGATTGGAAATAATTTATATAAATACTTAATTGAGTAATTAAAAAAGACTATAAATATATACTGACTTTCACCTTCGACGATTATTTTATATGGTCTACCTCTAAAAGTGGGCGGCTGATACTCATAAACTTTTGCAATGAAAGTTGTAAATTCTCCAACTTGAGCATCAGATAGTGACTTGCTTCTATCTACATAACTGAGCGGCCTATAAAACAGCAGGTCCACCACTTTGTTCCCACCACAGAGTTTAGGTAATATTGCGGAATGGAACTTAAGCATATTTTCCAGCTTGCCATTTAGAAAAGCCAGCACATCTAATTGCTCATTGAGATTCATACATGTGTAAAAACTGTTTATCAATAATAGAGCCTTTTTAAAATCTTGTCACCTTATGGTCAAGCTGTTTAAATCACATACTATTTTTATTGGATTATTAATAATTTGTGATATAATTAATTATGATGTTAATAGTTCTATGATAGAAATGAATAGTACCAATCCAGTAGTTACATTAAGGGCTCAAGCAGAAAAGTTTGATTTTAGCAAATTAAGAGCTGGTAAAGATAATGCTGAAGCGAACTCTGGTGAACAAATGTATAAAGACATCAATAGAATGGGTTTTGTCATTAATAGTAAAAGTATAGACAAAATTTTAACTGGTGCGTTAATAGCAGGAGCTAAGCAACGTGAATTTGATAAAATTTGGAACACACATTATGAAAACAACAGTACACCTAATCAATACAAGGAGTTTGAAAGATTCTACAATTTAGGCAAAGAGTACACTCACCTATTACCAAAAGAAGGAGATGAAAATAAGAGCTATCGCCCGTTTGCAAAAGAAGTTTTTAAGGAAATGTTTAAATATGCTGAAGCAAAAGTTCCAAGCGATCCTATTTTAGAAGAGTTAATAACTAGTTGTAATCAATCAGGATATGAATTTATATATGCACCATTTATAGCAAAACTTCTTGATGAGCATGAATTATTTATGAATGTTAATGGTAGTAATGTTGATAGAAAAGTGTACATTGATTGCAGAAACCCAAATTCTGTAAAAGTTGAGTGTAAAACTTCCAGAATACCTGTGAATCTTTCCACAGAAAAAATAAGTGATATGTCGTTCTCATTAGAATTCACAATTGAATCTCAAAATGATAAAGATGATGTAACATATAAGGATGGTAAATTGTTACTTATTGCTCCTCGAGAACTGAAAAATTACAAAATTGATGGCAAAAATTTATTTGATATTATTAAAGAGTATTTTTACAAATTCTGTGAGAAGTTAGGATTTAAGTTTGAAGCAAAGATAGAACATAGTTTAGGTAATCCACTAGAAGTAAACAGCCATCTGAAAAGTGTAGAACCTCCTGTTCATAATAATGAACATGGAACTGTGCCTGGGAGCTGATAATTAAAATATCTCGAACTCTATTGATTTGTTTGCACAATCAATTATTTCAGAACTCGGAAATTGATTTTTAAACCAGGTGTACTGACGTTTTGCGTAGTGCCTTGTATTGGCTTGAGCAATTTGTATTGCTTCATCTAAAGTAATTTGGTTTTTCAAGTACTTTATAATTTCCGGCACTCCATGCGCTTTCATAGCTGGTAAATGTGGAGCTAGGTTCATGCTAAGTAGCTTTTTTACTTCATCAATTGCTCCATTTTCAATCATTGTAATAAAACGAGAATTTATTTTTCGGTACACGTCTTCACGTCTAGGCAAAACTGTATATATCTTAAAGTTATTAAATAAAGGAGGTTGCCTGTTTTCTTGCCATACAAAGATTGACTTGCCAGTTTCAGTGATAACTTCAAGTGCCCTTGAAAGGCGATGCGAGTCGTTCATGAATACTTTACCTTGAATTTTTAAGTCTTTACTTAGCACTAACTTATAGAACTCTTTTTTACTTAAATTTTTGCTTAATTCACTTACATCTTTTCTTACTTCCTGACTTATTTGTAGTATTGACGATAAGCCTTGGACTAAACTGCTAATATAAAACCCGCTTCCTCCAGTAATGATAGGTATTAAAGAATTTTCTAATGCATTATTGACTTCTTTCCTTAAATCTTCTAACCAAAGACCCACGGAATAATTTTCTTTTGCTGAAACATAACCATATAGTTTATAAGATTCTTCTTGTTTTGGCGGTTGAGCAGTAATTATGGGAATTTCTTTATATACCTGCTTTGAATCACAATTTATTATACTGATATTGTTATATTTTTTTATCAGGTTA
The DNA here is from genome assembly GCA_031284675.1 of Rickettsiales bacterium. Taxonomy (GTDB): domain Bacteria; phylum Pseudomonadota; class Alphaproteobacteria; order Rickettsiales; family Anaplasmataceae; genus Wolbachia. The sequence goes on from JAITXQ010000046.1 coordinate 8,426, forward strand.
TCGCATAATTCTGATTTACCTGAGGCTGTAATTCCTGTAATAATTACTATATTGTCTCTCATTTATATTAATTTAATTAACATATGATAGGGTGTAGTAAAAATTTAGGTTCTACAATCTAAAATTCGGAGATTTTTATGGCAGAAAATAACAACAATGATTCATTTACTAAGTGTTTTACAGAAAGGACTTCTGGTGATGGAAGTGCTTCAGAAAAAGGTTTTTCCAGCAAATATTCATCTGGAAATACCAAGGAGCGTGTATTGGGAGAAAAAGGCAAAATTTCTGAATTAGCAAACAAAAAATCTGAGCCTAAAGAAGCTTTTTCTGAAAGTGGCGGCATCAAAAGTAAAAGCAGAACTGTCAATGAAAGATCTTTTGCTGATGCAACAAGAAGAAGTAGATCGGATCTCATATATTTAGTCCGTGGTAAAGATCGTGAAAAATCAGCGTGGCATTATGTATTAGTTGATAAAGAGAAAAGAGAAATGTTTCTGACAAGAAGCAGAACTGGCTCTATGGATGTTGCAGATTATGGAGAGATTTTGTATTCAGGATGGGGAGAAGATCCACCACAAGAAATAGTTGATAAAATTAATGAAGAGTTTGGGTTATAGCAAATTCGCATAACAAACGGTGGGCTTTGTTGCACCGCGTTCTAGCAATTACTGACAAAATTCGTTATAAAATGCTATTTACTTAATAAATTTACCAGGATTGGCATCGAAATGGCTAAATGAGTTTGTTGCCACTACATAAGGTGCGATGCAATAAAGCCGATCTAGTTGCTGTGAGTAAGTTTTTAGCTATATGATATCTGAAATAATAAATGCAATACAGAGCAACTTGTTAGTATGTTTTCCAACAGAAACAGTGTATGCTCTTGTTTGTAATGCACGAGATAGTGGAGCTATAGAGAAAATATACCAGGTAAAGAAACGTTCTCAAAATAAGCCACTATCTATATTTGTTAGTGATATTTACAGTTTGAAAAAAATAGCAAAGATAAAAGAAGAATATATTAATTTCATAAATCATTTCTCCCCTGGACCTGTTACCTATATTTTACTGCTTAAAAATAACAACATATTGCCAAGTGAATTCTTTGAAGGCAGCATAGGTATAAGAATTCCTGATCATCCTATTGCAATTTCAATACTAAATGAGCTGAAAGCTCCAATAGTTGCAACTAGTATAAATATTTCAGGAGAAAAAAGTGTATGCAAAGCAAGTGATATACCTCAATCTATTAAGCAACATTTATCTGCAGTGATTGAAGATGACGAATTAGTTTCTGGTATAGAATCTACTATTATTGACTTAACTGAAGATAAGATTAAGGTTTTAAGGGAAGGTACAATTTCACTGCAAGCAGTAAATAGCATACTTTCAAACTAAGATCTATAGGAGAAAGAATGAAAAAAGTCATAGGTCACAACCAAGCCAAAAAAAAATTAATGAATAACTTATCTGTCCAATCTTGGCTGATCTGTGGTAAAAAAGGTATAGGAAAAGCAACACTTGCAAAATTCTTTTCCACTTGGTTACTCATAAAAAAATATGATGAAGTGGCATTGGACTTACACATCGTTGAAGGCGATATAATCGGAATAGAAAAAGTCAGAGAAATGAGAAACTTTCTGCATTTAAGTTCCATTCAATCAGAATATAAAATAGCTATAATAGATAGCTTAGAAGCAATGACTAATAACGCTAGAAACGCAATATTAAAAATATTAGAAGAGCCGCCAAAAAACTCTAAAATATTTATAATTAGCCATAAGCCATATGATATACAAACTACTATCCAGTGTAGGTGCTTTCAGCTGAATTTACTTCCATTAACTTATGATGAAACAAAGCAAGTTGCTTCATCTCAATGTAAATTTGATGATCAAACATTCGATGAAATAATTACTCTATTTCCTGGGATGCCAGGAATGGTAATAAATGCGATAAATGGTGATGCTTACGAATCATACGAATATTTTTATACACTCTTTCATAATTTAAATAATCCCGATATAATTAACAAAGTAATCAATAGCGAAATCGAGCTAGGATTAGCGTCATATATAATTCAGACCTTCATTTTAGAAAATATCAAGAGGGAGACAAGTAATATTGAGATTCTGCTAAGCCAGTGGAAAAAAATCGATGAACTCTTTGTTACCGCAAAGCAATTTCACTTAGATAAAAAGCATGTTTTAGCCAATGCAGCTAACATCATAACTTCAGTTTACGAAATATAATACTTGTAACATAAATTTATGATAAAATATTATTAATTTAATACTTATAACGCTAATTCTGGATTAAAAAGAGAATAGAAAAGGCAGGAGAGTAGGGTAAACTCAACAAATACAAAAAAAATAGATGAGGTTACCCATGGAAGATATAACAAAACTGTTTTG